>NZ_RCVI01000364.1:0-17722 GCF_003667455.1 Micromonospora sp. CV4
GATGCAGCGTAGTCTCGTGGGCTCGGAGATGTGTATAAGACACAGCCCGCCGACCCTCGCCGCCGACCCGACCGGCACCGACGTCACGGCCGACCCGGCCGGGGCGGTCGCCGACCCCCGGCTCGATCCGCTGCGCGCGGCGGCGCGCGAGGCCGGCGTCACCGTGGTGGTCGGCGCCGCGGCCCGGCACCCGGACGGCCGGCGGACCATCGCCGCACTGGTGGTCGACCGGGCCGGCGCGGTCCGCGTCGGATACGACAAGCAGCAGCTGTGGGGCACCGAACGGGACCTGTTCAGCCCCGGTGGGCGGGGTGCCACGCTGCTCGTCGACGACTGGCGGCTCGGGCTGGGCATCTGCTACGACGGCTGCTTTCCGGAGCACGGCCGCGCCGCCGCGCTCGACGGGGCGCACGGTTACCTGTGCCCCAGCGGCTATCTGGCCGGCTCCGAGCACCGCCGGGACCTGTACTACGCCGCGCGCGCCCTGGACAACACCATGTTCGTGGTCTTCGCCAACGCGGTCGGAGGCGTCGACCCGTGGCGCTTCAACGGCGGCGCGGCGATCTACGACCCGCAGGGGCGGTTGCTGGCCCGGGGCGCCGACGAGGGCACCGCGGTGCTGGTGGCGACGCTGGACCCGGCCGTGCTCGCCGCCACCCGCACGGCCCATTCGATGCTCGCCGATCGACTGCCGGACCAGGGTGGCCAGCGGGTGTCGATGTCCGGTTGAGCACCCCGTCAGGTCGACACCCGCCGGACCTGTTGGCGGACACGTCGGTCCCGTAGGGTGCCCGAGTGCCACTGCTCCTGCTGGACCTGGACAACACCCTGCTGGACCGGGCCGGGCCGTTCCGCCGCTGGGGTGAGCGCTTCCTGGACGGCATCGGCGCGCCCCCCACCGACATCGACTGGCTGATCTCGATCGACGCCGACGGGCTGACCGACCGCTGGGACCTGGCCGACGCCATCCGGGACCGCTACGAGCTGCGCATACCCTCGATCGACCTGGTGGAGGAGCTGCACGACGGGGTGGTCGCGCAGACCCGGCTCGATCCGCTGATCGCCTGCGCCCTGCGGATCGCCGACGACGCCGGCTGGGTGCCGGTGGTGGTCTGCAACGGCACGGTACGCGTGGAGGACGCCAAGATCCGCCAGACCGGCCTGGACCGCTACGTCGCCGACTGGGTGATCTCCGAGGAGGCCGGGGTGAGCAAGCCGAACCCGCGGATCTTCGCGCTCGCCGCGCAGCGGGTTCGGATGCCGCTGCGTGGCGCCTGGGTGGTCGGCGACAGCCCGGAGGCGGACATCGGCGGCGCTGCCGCGGTCGGGCTGCCCAGCGTCTGGCTGCACCGGGGGCGTACCTGGTCGGACACCCGGTTCGCGCCGAGCCGATCGGTGGACGGGCTGATCGCCGCGGTCGCCACCGTGCTCGGCGGCTGACGGCACGCGTCGCCGCCGCTCGCGGCGGACGTTTCGATAATTCGGTTGACCGGCTGCCGGGACGACGGCGAGCATGGTCAGCGCATCGTGCACCCCGGGTACGCGCCCGGTCGAGGAGAGGGGGTCGGTCATGGCCGTCTTCGCAGGTCGCTTCCAGCTGCCTTCATCAGCCTCGACCAAGGGAACCTCACCACAGTGCGTGATCACGACCTCCCGGCGCTTGAGCGCCGGCCCCGCGGCAGAAGTCGCTTCGACGACGACGAGCCGCAGTTTCTGAAGCGCGGGCGGCACACCGAGCCGCCCGCCGACCCGGACAGCGAACCTGACCCGGACACCGGCGACCGCTGGTCGTCCTGGGACGACGCCGTGCACGGCCCGGAGCCGTACCCGGACTGGCTGGTCACCGAGCTGGCCGCCAAGGACACCGAGCTGGGTGTGCTGAAGACCGGCAAAGAGGCGGACGTGCACCTGGTCCGCCGCGCGGTGCCCGGCACGGACCGGTCCTGCCTGCTGGCGGTCAAGCGTTACCGGGACGCCGAGCACCGGCTGTTCCACCGGGACGCCGGCTACCTGGAGGGCCGGCGGGTGCGCCGGTCCCGCGAGAACCGGGCGATGGCCGGCCGGACGGCCTTCGGTCGGCAGATGATCGCCGGGCAGTGGGCCGCGGCGGAGTTCGCCGCCCTGAGCCGGCTCTGGGAGCTCGGCGCCGGGCACGACCGGATCGCCGTGCCCTACCCGGTGCAGCTACGGGGCACCGAGTTGATGCTGGAGTTCGTCGGCGACGCCGAATCGGGGGAGGCCGCGCCCCGGCTGGCCCAGCTGCGGCCCGGTCCGACCGAGCTGCGCGACCTGTGGGACCAGATGGTGGAGGCGCTGCGGGTGCTGGCCCGGGCCGGCTACGCGCACGGCGACCTGTCGCCGTACAACCTGCTCGTGCACCGCGGCCGGCTGATCGTGATCGACCTGCCGCAGGTGGTCGACGTGGTGGCGAACCCGCAGGGGCCCGAGTTCCTGGCCCGCGACGTACGCGTGGTCGGCGCCTGGTTCGTGGCCCGGGGGCTGGCCGCTGAGCAGGTCGACCCCGGCACGCTGACCGGGGAGCTGCTGCGCGAGGCGGGACTGCGCTGACCGGAAGGGGTCGGGCGGCCGCACCGGCCGCCCGACCCGCCGGTCACTGCAGGTAGCGCTCCACCTCGGGCTTGGGGCGTTCGCCCTGGGAATCCGGGTCGCCGTGGGTCTGCCGGGCGGCCCGCCGGCGGCGCAGCAGATCCCAGCACTGGTCGAGGGACTCCTCCAGGTCACGCAGCCGCTCGCTGGCCTCGCCCTCGGTGCCCGACTCGTGGGCCTGAGCCGCCGCACGCAGCTTGTGTTCCTCGTCGACCAGTTCAGAGATCCGGTTCAGGATGGTCTTGTCGTCCATGCCACAGAGCCTGGCACAGGGTGCCCGGCATCGCCCGGATTCGGGGGGACCGGTGCGTCCCCGGTCACGGTCGCGGGTCGGCCGCTGTGCCGGCGTCCCCGCCCCTGGCGGCTCGCCGCCGACCTGGCGATCGACGAGAGTACGAGCCCGGCCAGTGCCGGTGCGGGTGATGCTCCTGACTCTCCACTGCGGACACCGGCTGGGCTGCGCCCGGGACGTGAACGCGCCATGAGCGTGGAAATTCCACCGGGCGCAAGTCTAGAGGTGCCCCGGTTTTGGTGAGATGCTTCCGTCGCCCATAAGGTGAAAGTTCCACAGTTCCGACCGACCGAAGTGGACCGCTGCGGTCGAAGGGACGCCGAGGAGTCGTGGTTCCATGTCGCAGGTGTCCGATGCCGGCCCCGCCCCCGTCAGCACCGAGCCCCGGACGATACCGCTCCGTCGCGTCCTGCCCGCGCTGGTCCGCGACCCGCTCGGCGCGCTGGTCGGCTTCGCGGACGCCGCCGGCGGCGAGGTCGTCCGGCTGAACCTCGGCTCGTTCCGCCCCTACCTGGTCAGCCACCCGGAGCACCTGCAACGGGTGCTGAGGGACAACGTTGCCAACTACACCCGCGACGGGGACGGCCTGCTCTGGCGGCCGGTCCGCCGGATCGTCGGCGACGCCATCCTGGTCGCCGAGGGGGAGGTCTGGGAATCCAGCCGGGGCGCGCTGCAACCGCTGTTCACCGCCAAACGGGCCGAGACGCTGGTCGACAAGATGGCCGACGCCATCAATGAGGCGGTCGACGAGTGGCTGGAGCCGGTGCGGGAGGGCCGCCCGATCGACGGCGGCGCCGAGCTGACCCGCATCGTGCTGCGTACGACCATGCGGGTGCTCTTCGCCGACCGGATCTCGGTGCCGGACGCGCTGCGGATCAGCGCCGCGCTGGACACCGTCACCACCGCGATGCTCCCGCGCCTGCTGGTGCCCTTCGTGCCGTACGCGGTGCCGATGCCCGGCGACCGGCCCTTCCGTGAGGCGGTGCGGACCATCGACGAGGTGGTGCTGCCGATCATCCGGGAGGCCCGGGCCCGGCCCACCGACGGCGACGACATCATCTCCACCCTGTGCCGGCCCCGCGCGGACGGCCGCCAACCCGACGAGTACGCCATCCGCGGCGACGTGGTGGCGATGTTCTCCACCGCAACCGAAACCACCATCGCCCTGCTCTCCTGGCTCTGGCCGGTGCTGTCCTCCCGGCCCGACGTGGCCGAGCGGATGACCGACGAGATCGAGCGGGTGGTCGGCGGCGGCCGGGTCGGCCGTGAGCACCTGCCCGAGCTGCGGTACGGGCGGATGGTGCTGGATGAGATGCTGCGGCTCTACCCGGCCGGTTGGATGATCCCGCGGACCGCGGTCGGCGACGACGTGCTGGGCGGCGTACGGATCAAGGCCGGCGGCACCGTGCTGGTCAGCCCGTACGTCACCCAGCGGATGTCGACCTTCTGGGACGACCCGGACCTCTTCGACCCCGAGCGTTTCGCGCCGGAGCGGCCCCGGCGGCCCTACCGCTACTCCTACTTCCCGTTCGGCGGTGGCCCGCACCAGTGCCTCGGGCAGTACCTGTTCCTGCTGGAGGCGCAGCTCATCGTCAGCACGGTGCTGAGTCGCTACCGCTTCCAGCTGCGCCACGCGGTCGACCTGACACCGCGGATGGGCGCCTCCCTGCAACCCAAGCAGCGGGCCGAGCTGATCCTCACCCCGGTCGAGCGCCCGGTCGTACCGTGACGGGGCCGGTGCAGACCGGTCACGACGTCGTCGCCGAGCAGGGTCGGGTGTGCGCTCTGGCCGTACGCGGCGTACGCGACCTGCAGGACGTCACCGCCGCCCACCCGGAGCTGTTCGACGCCGCGCCGTTCGACCCGGCGCTGCTCAGTTCGGTGGCCACCGCGATCGCGTTCACCGCGCCCTGGCACACCGCCGCCGAGCTGCGGATCACCACCCGTACCCTGCTCTGGGTCTTCGCGGCCGACTGGCAGGTCGACTACCTCGCCCGGTCCGCCGACGACGTCCGCGAGGTGGTGACCGACTGCCTGGCGGTGGCCGACGGTGGCGCGCCGCCGCCCGGGCGGCACCTGGCGCGGCTGCTGGCCGACCTGCGCGACGAGCTGGCCGCCGTGCCGGCCTTCGCCGAGCTGCGGCCGATCTGGCGCGACGAGCTGGCCCGGATGCTCGCCGCGGTGGCCCGGGAGTGGGACTGGAAGAAGCTTCCCGCCGACCCGTCCACCGGACAGCGCCTGCCGGACCTGGACGGCTACCTGGACAACGCCGACAACCTCGCCTGTTCCTTCGTCAACGTCACCCACTGGATCGCCACCGGCGACGACGAGACGCTCGCCCAGCTGAGCGACCTGCTGGCCGCGGGGCGCGGCGTGCAGCGCGTACTGCGGCTGGTGAACGACCTGGCCACGCACGGCCGGGACGCCGAGTGGGGCGACCTGAACGCGCTGCTGGTCGCCGACCCGGCGCAGGTGCACACCCGGCTGGCCGAGCTGACGGCCGCTTCCCGTGCGGAGCTGGCCGCCCTCGCCGAACGCTGCCCGCGCCAGGCG
This sequence comes from Micromonospora sp. CV4, assembly GCF_003667455.1. NCBI lineage: Bacteria > Bacillati > Actinomycetota > Actinomycetes > Micromonosporales > Micromonosporaceae > Micromonospora > Micromonospora sp. CV4. The sequence continues at coordinate 5,453 of NZ_RCVI01000364.1, forward strand.
GACTACCTGCACCGGCAGATCTCCTTCACCGGCGGCTTCTACCAGGTGTCGGACTTCTGGGGGGTGCGTGATGAGTGACGGCGCGTTCCGGGTCCTGGCCGGGCCGGTCACCGGCGGCGACCCGGCCACCGACTCCGCCCGCGAGCTGATCGCCGGCCTGGTGCTGCGGCCGTGGGGGCAGGTCGCGCCATCGGTGTACGAGACCGGTCGGCTGGTCGCCGACGCCCCGTGGCTGACCGGCCACCGCCAGCGGATCGGGTTCCTGCTGCGCCGCCAGCGCCCGGATGGCGCGTGGGGCCCGCCCGAGGGGTACGCCCTGGTGCCCACGCTGAGCGCCACCGACGCGCTGCTCGCCGCGCTGGCCGAGAGCCCTGCCGGGACGGAGCTGCTCGCCCCGGTGGCCCGCGGGCTGCGGGCGCTCACCGGCACGCTGCTCGCCATCGACGCCCGGGAGCTGCCGGACACCCCGGCGCTGGACCTCATCGTCCCGGCGCTGGTCGACTCGATCAACAACCGGCTGGCCGGACTGGGCCAGGAGACCGCGGACCGGCTGCCCCGACCGCCGCTGGGGCTGCCCGCCGGGCTCGAACCTGGTCGGCTGCGCGCGGTGCGGGCGGCGGTGGCCGCCGGAGCGGCGCTGCCGCCGAAGCTGGCCCACTTCTACGAGGTGTTGGACGCGGCGCCGGCCGACGCCGGGCCCACCCTGACCGCCGTGGGCGCCTCGCCCGCCGCCACCGCGGCCTGGCTGACCACGGCCGGGCCGGACGCCGGGCCGACCGCGCACGACTTCCTGCGGGACCTCATCCGCGACGGCGGTGGCCCGGTGCCCTGCCCGGCGCCGATCACCGTCTTCGAACGGGCCTGGGTGCTCAGCGGGCTGCGCCGCGCCGGCATCGCGGTCAACCCACCGAGCGCCCTGCTCAAGAGCCTGGCCGGGGCCACCGGCACCGAGGGCATCGCCACCGGCGACGGGCTGCCGACCGACGCCGACACCACCTCGGTGGCGTTGGACGCGCTGGCCCGACTCGGTCGCCCCGCCGACCCGGGCAGTCTGTGGGCGTACGAGACGACGGACGGCTTCTGCACCTGGCCGGGCGAGGACGGCTTCTCGGTCACCACCAACGCGCACGTGCTGGACGCCTTCGGCCAGCACGTGGCCCGGCACCCGGATGCCGACGGGCGGTACCACCGGGCGGTCGAACGGCTCAGCGTCGTGCTGCCCGGGCACCAGCGCGCCGACGGCGGCTGGCAGGACCGGTGGCACGCCTCGCCCTACTACGCGACCGCCTGCTGCGTGCTGGCGCTGGCCGAGTTCGGCCGGGGCGCGGCGGCGGCCGAGGCGGTGGACCGGGCCGCCCTCTGGGTGCTGGACAGCCAGCGCGCCGACGGCTCGTGGGGGCGGTGGGCCGGCACCGCCGAGGAGACCGCGTACGCCCTGCAGATCCTGTTCGCGGCGCCGACGGCGGGACCGCGGGTCGACGACGCCGTGGCCCGGGGGCACGCCCACCTGCACGAATCGGCTGGTCGGGAGCACCCTCCACTGTGGTACGGCAAGGAGCTGTACTGCCCTACCGCCATCGTCCGCTCGGCAGTGCTCGCCGCCTGCCGACTGGCCGCCGCCCGCACCCCGGGTGTCGACCGTTCGGTGGCGGATTGCGGTTACCAGGCAACAAAAACAACAACTTGAGGGGTTGTGTGGACACTGCTAGCGTACGCAGAGCCTCAGCCCCGTATGCCCCGCTGCGGTGGGACATCGCCCTCCATGATCACCCGTTGATGAGCTGAGTCAACGCCCAGCCTGGGACGGTTCAATGCGTTCTCGCGGTACGAGTATTCGCACCAAGGTTGTCGCCCTGCTGCTGTCCCTGGTCGCGCTCTGGATGTTCGCGGCATGGGTCACCCTGCGGGACGGCTTCAACCTGCTCGGTGTCCAGTTGCTCAACAGCAAGGTCTACACGCCGAGCGAGCCGCTGCTCCAGGAGCTCCAGCTGGAGCGGCGGTTGACCCAGGCGTACCTGAGCAACCCCGGTGCCGAGCAACGGGCGGCGCTGGAGGCCGAGCAGCGCAAGACCGCGCAGCTGGCGGACGACTTCGCCAGCTCGGTCCGCAACTGGCAGGTCGACGTGGCCGGCAGCTCGGCGCTCGACGCCCAGCTGGACGCCACGATCGCCGAGGTCGGCGCACTCGAACAGACCCGGGCGGAGGTGCTGGGCCGCAGGATCGACCGGGTCGCCGCAGCCACCGCCTACACCGGCGCCATCGAGTCGATCTTCCAGGTCTACGACGTGACGGGCAGCCTGGACGACAAGGAGATCGCCGCCGAAGCGGCCGCCCTGATCCAGCTCAACCGGATGAAGGAGCTGATCTCCCAGGAGGACGCGCTGCTCAGCGGCCTCTTCGGCAACGGCCGGATGAGCGGGCCGGAGTACGCCCGCTACGTCAGCCTGGTCGGCGCCGAGCGGTTCCTCGGTGAGGAGACCCGGGCCCGGCTCGCCGACGCCGATCAGCGCCGTTACCAGCAGCTCGTCGAGGGCGAGGCGTTCACCCGGCTGCGCGCCGTGCAGGACGGCATCATCCGCGAGGGCCGGCCGGCGACCCAGCTGCCGGTCAGCGCCGAGCAGTGGCGCGGGACCGTCGAGCCCGCGCTGGCCGAGGTCAACGAGGCGGTCGCCGCGGGTGGCGAGGGCATCGTCGACCGGGCCACCGGCGTCGCCGTGATGGTCGTCGTCCGGCTGGTGCTCGCCACCGGCCTGGGTCTGCTCGCCGTCATCGCGTCCGTCGTCATCTCGATCACCACGGCGCGTACCCTGCTGCGCCAGCTCGAGCGGTTGCGTCAGGCCGCCTGGCAGCTCGCCGACGAGCGGCTGCCGCGGGTGGTGGAGCGACTCGGCCACGGCGAGGAGGTCGACGTGGCCACGGAGGCGCCGCCGCTGGAGTTCGGCACCGACGAGATCGGCCAGGTCGGCAAGGCGTTCAACGCGGTCCAGGAGACCGCCCTGCGTACCGCCGTCGAGCAGGCCGACCTGCGCCGCAACGTCCGCGAGGTCTTCCTCAGCCTGGCCCGGCGTACCCAGGCGCTGGTGCACCGCCAGCTCACCCTGCTGGACGCGATGGAGCGGCGCGAACAGGACGCGGAGGAGCTGGAGGACCTGTTCCGGGTCGACCACCTGGCCACCCGGATGCGGCGCAACGCGGAAAACCTGATCGTGCTCTCCGGCTCCACCCCGGGGCGGGCCTGGCGCCGCAACGTGCCGATGGTCGACGTGGTGCGCGGCGCGGTGGCCGAGGTGGAGGACTACACCCGGGTCAACGTGCTGCCGCTCGGGCCGGTCTCGCTGGCCGGCCGCGCGGTCGGCGACATCATCCACCTGCTCGCCGAGCTGATCGAGAACGGCCTGTCGTTCTCCCCGCCGCACACCACGGTGGAGGTTCGTGGCCAGCTGGTGGGCCACGGGTTCGCCATCGAGATCGAGGACCGGGGCCTCGGCATGAGCGAGGAGGACCTGGCCGCGGCGAACCACCGGATCGTCGACCGGTCCGAGCTGAACCTCGCCAACGCCGCCCGCCTCGGCCTCTACGTGGTGAGCCGGCTGACCGAGCGGCACGGCGTGCGGGTCCGGCTCAAGGAGTCGGCGTACGGCGGCACCACCGCTGTCGTGCTGATCCCGCTGGAGCTGGTCACCGAGAACGGCGCGTCCCCGGAGGACTCCGGCGCGATGCGGGCCGGGTCGCCGGCCATCCCGCTGCCGTCGTCGTCGACCGCCGCCCTCGCCGCCAGCGATCGCCCGACCACCCTCGCGCTGGCCGCACCACCGGCGACGGCCGGCACGACGGCGCCGGACGCACCGGAACCGGTGACCCCGGCCGCCCCGGGGGCGGTCCCGGCCGGCGCGCCGGTGGCGAGCGGGACGACCAGCCCGACGGCGCAGACCGACGGGACCGATGTGGACGCCGCCCTGCCGACCCGCCAGCGGACGACGCCGGGCACCGGGTCGTCGGAGCTGCCCAGCCGGGCCCGGCGCGCCCTGGGCCAGCCGGCCCTGGAGGGCCCGACGGTGCCCACCGGCCTGCCCTCGGTCGACCGCGTCGGACCGACGGACCGCGCCGACGAACCGGGCGCGGACGGCGGGCCGATGCCCGCCCGGGCCGAGGCGGACCGGACGGACTCCGGCCTGCCGGTGCGGATCCGGCAGGCGAGCATCGTGCCCGAGCTGCGCGACGACCCGACGGCCACCGAGACCGACGAGGAGGACGCGGCGCGTCCGCCCGAGCAGGTGCGCCGAATGATGAGCTCCTACCAGAGCGGTACGCGGCGAGGTCGGACCGACGCGGCACGACTGCTCGGCGGCCCGTCCGGCGCCCCGCCGGCGACGCCCGAGCCGACCGACGAGGACCCGCGAACTACCTGACCGGGCGCCGGTGACGCGGGTTTCCGTGCGGCGTGATGGTCAGCCCCAGACGAGTACGGCGACAACAGCCGGGGGAGAAGAGGACGACGAGTGGCCCAGAAGACGGCTTCGAGTGCCGACCTGACGTGGTTGCTGGATGATCTTGTGGGCCGGGTGAAGCAGGCCGAGCATGCGGTCGCGCTCTCCACCGACGGGCTGTTGATGGCCTCCTCGCAGGGGCTGAGCCGGGACGACGGCGAGCACCTCGCGGCGATGGCGGCCGGCATCCAGAGCCTGGCCCGGGGCGCCGGCAAGCGCTTCGGTGGCGGGCAGGTGCAGCAGACCATCATCGAGATGCAGTCGTCGTTCCTGTTCGTCACCGCGGCCGGGCGCAACGCCTGCCTGGCGGTGCTCGCCAGTGAGGACGCCGATGTCGGCCTGATCGCCTACGAGATGGCGATGCTGGTCACCCGGGTCGGCAAGTACGTCGCCTCCCCATCCCGCGGCGCCGACCAGCCGGCCGGCGAGAAGTAGCGGCCATGACGGTGCAGGGAGAATCCGCGGACCATCAGTGGGTGGATGACCATGCGGGTCCGGTGGTCCGCCCGTACGCGATGACGCGCGGGCGGGCCCGCCCGGTCACCGGCACGTTCGACCTGATCTCCCTGGTCACCGCGACCCGAGCCGACGTCACACCGGAGATCGGCATCGGTCCGGAGCACCTGGCGATCGTCGGACTGTGCCAACGAATACAGTCCGTCGCCGAGATCGCCGCCCATCTCGACCTGCCGGTGGGCACCATCCGGGTGCTCCTCGGCGACCTGGCGGCCCGCAACCTGGTGCAGGTTCGCGAACCACAGACCACGGCCGGTCTTCCCGACAACAGCATCTTCGAGGCGGTAATCAATGGACTACGGGCACTCTGACCGGCCGGCGGGAGCGACCCCACTGCCCACCGCGATCAAGATCCTGGTCGCCGGTGGCTTCGGCGTGGGCAAGACCACGATGGTCGGCGCGGTGAGCGAGACCCGGCCGTTGCGCACCGAGGAGGTGCTGACCGAGTCCGGGGTGGGCATCGACGACCTGTCCGGTGTGGAGGAGAAGACCACCACCACCGTGGCGATGGACTTCGGCCGGATCACCATCAGTGACGACCTGGTGCTCTACCTGTTCGGCACCCCGGGGCAGGACCGGTTCTGGTTCGTCTGGGACGAGCTGGCGCTGGGCGCGATCGGCGCGGTGGTGCTGGCCGACACCCGGAGACTGGCCGACTGCTTCCCGTCGATCGACTACTTCGAGGGCCGTGGCACCCCGTTCGTGGTCGCGGTGAACTGCTTCGAGGGCTCCCGGCAGTACCGGCTCGACGAGGTGCAGACCGCGCTGAACCTGGACCCGGGGGTGCCGGTGCTGCTCTGCGACGCCCGTCAGCGCGAGTCGAGCAAGGAGGTGCTCGTCACGCTGATGGAGCACGCCATGAAGACCCGGGAGGCCCGACGCCGCGCCGCCGGCTCGAACTGACGAGGTCCGAAGAAATAATTCCGGCACCCGGTGTCCGGAACGGCCGCGGCCGATCGTCATGCTGGCGATACCCGGACACACCAGGGAGCGACCAGATGAAGTACATGATGTTCGTCTGCACCGACACCGAGCCGGACACCGACCCGAGCGACGTACCCGACATCCACGCTTGGGTGGCCGAGAACGACGCGCGTGGCCGCCGCCTCCAGGGCGACGCGTTGGCGCCCACCACCGCGGCCACCACGGTTCGCGTGCGCGGCGGTGAGCTGCTCGTCTCCGACGGGCCGTTCGCCGAGACCACCGAGGTGATCGTGGGCTTCGACCTGCTCGACTGCGCCGACCTCGACGAGGCGATCGAGGTGGCGCGTGCCCACCCGATGGCCCGGCACGGACGCCTGGAACTGCGCCCGTTCGCGGGCCTGCCCGGCTGACCGGGTGGCCCGTACCGAAACGCCGGACGGTGCGCGGCACGGACGCGCCGGCCGAGTGACCGGCACGCTGGCGGCCGAGGCGGCGGAGGCCGTCGCGGCCGCCGGCGCCGAGGCGTACCCACGGATCGTCGCGACCCTGATCCGGGTGACCGGGGACTGGGCGTTGGCCGAGGACTGCGCCCAGGAGGCGCTGGCCGTCGCGCTGGAGCGCTGGCCCGGCGACGGTGTGCCGGCCAACCCGGGCGGCTGGCTGATGACGGTGGCCCGCAACCGGGCGATCGACGTGCTGCGCCGGGCCGCCGTGGAACGCCGCAAGCTGCACGACCTGGCGGTGCTCACGCCGGTTGACGCTGAGCCCGGGCCCGCGGTGGGGGAGGACGTGGTGGACGACCGGCTGCGACTGATCTTCACGTGCTGCCACCCGGCGCTCGCGATCGAGGCCCGGGTGGCGTTGACGCTGCGCACCGTCTGCGGGGTGCCGACCGCCGCCATCGCCCGGCTCCTCCTGGTCAGCGAGTCGACGATGACCCGACGGCTGACCCGGGCCCGGACCCGGATCGCGCAAGCGGGCATCCCGTACCGGGTGCCGAGCGGGCCGGCGCTGGCCGAACGGCTGCCCGGCGTGCTCGCCGTGCTGTACCTGCTCTTCACCCGGGGCTACGTCGCCGACGGCGAACCCGCCTTCGCCGACGAGGCGGTCCGGCTGGCCCGGCTGCTCGACCGGCTGATGCCGGAGCAGTCCGAGGTCGCCGCCCTGCTGGCGCTGTTCCTGTTCCAGCACTCCCGCCGGGACGCCCGTCGCGACGCCGCCGGTGCGCTGCTGACGCTCGACCGGCAGGACCGCCGCCGGTGGGACCACAGCGCGATCGCCGAAGGGCTCGCCGCGCTGGCCCGGGCACGCGACGACGGGCCGTACGCGTGGCAGGCCCGGATCGCGGCCTGCCACGCCACCGCCGCGTCCGCCGAGGCCACCGACTGGCCGGCGATCGCATGGGCCTACGACGCGCTGAGCCACCTCCGACCCTCGCCGGTGGTGGCGCTCAACCGCGCGGTCGCGCACGGCTACGCGTACGGTCCGGCCGCCGGGTTGGCGCTGCTCGACGCGGCCCGCACCGGCGGCGGGCTGGACGGTTACCCGCACGCCGTGGCGGTCGAGGCCGACCTGGTGGCCCGACAGGGCGACCGGCTGCGCGCCGCCGCCCTGTTCCGGCGGGCCGCCGAGGCGGTGGGCTCCGCCGCCGAGCGGAGCGCCCTGTTGAGCCGGGCCACGGAACTCGACCCGTAGCCCGGCATGCCGGAACGCGGCAGGGCCCCTGACCGCTCGCGGCGGTCAGGGGCCCTGGTGACGTCGGTACGTCAGCTGGCGATCATGCGGCGCAGCACGTACTGCAGGATGCCGCCGTGCCGGTAGTACTCCGCCTCGCCCGGGGTGTCGATCCGGACCACCGCGTCGAACTCGACGCCGGTGTCGGTGGTGACCGTCACCGTGCGCGGGGTCTCGCCGTCGTTGAGCGCGGTCACCCCGGTGAAGGTGAACGTCTCGGTGCCGGTGAGGCCGAGCGACTCGGCGGTGGTGTCCACCGGGAACTGCAGCGGCAGCACGCCCATGCCGATCAGGTTGGAGCGGTGGATCCGCTCGTACGACTCGGCGATGACCGCCCGGACGCCCAGCAGCATGGTGCCCTTGGCCGCCCAGTCCCGCGACGAGCCCGAGCCGTACTCCTTGCCGGCCAGGATGACCAGCGGGATGCCGGCCTCCTGGTAGGCCATCGAGGCGTCGTAGATCGAGGTCTGCTCGCCGGTGAGGTGGTTGACGGTGAAGCCGCCCTCCACCCCGGGGACCAGCTGGTTGCGCAGCCGGATGTTGGCGAAGGTGCCCCGGATCATCACCTCGTGGTTGCCCCGGCGGGAGCCGTACGAGTTGAACTCGTGCCGCGGCACGCCGTGCTCGGCGAGGTACTGACCGGCCGGGGAGTCCGGCTTGATCGAACCGGCCGGCGAGATGTGGTCGGTGGTCACCGAGTCGCCCAGCTTGGCCAGCACCCGGGCGTCGGCGATGTCGGTCACCGGGCTCGGCTCCTGCTGCATGCCCTCGAAGTACGGGGGCTTGCGCACGTAGGTGGAGTCGTTCGCCCAGGCGAAGGTGTCGCCGGTGGGGGTGGGCAGCGACTGCCAGCGCTCGTCGCCGGCGAAGACGTCGGCGTACGCGGCGCTGAACCCGGTGGCGCCGATCGCCTGGGCGATGACGTCCTGGATCTCGGCGCTGTTCGGCCAGATCTCGCGCAGGAAGACGGGGTTGCCCTCGCTGTCCTCGCCGATCGGCTCGTTGGCCAGGTCGATGTCCATCGTGCCGGCGAGCGCGTACGCGACCACCAGCGGCGGGGACGCCAGATAGTTCATCTTGACGTCCGGGTTGATCCGGCCCTCGAAGTTGCGGTTGCCGGAGAGCACCGAGACGACGGCGAGGTCCTTCTCGTTGACCGCCGCCGACACCTCCTCAGGCAGCGGGCCGGAGTTGCCGATGCAGGTGGTGCAGCCGTACCCGACCAGGTTGAAGCCGAGCTTGTCCAGGTACGGAGTCAGGCCCGCCCGCTCGTAGTAGTCCATGACGACCTTGGAGCCGGGCGCCAGGGTGGTCTTGACCCACGGCTTGCGGGTCAGGCCCTTCTCCACGGCGTTGCGCGCCAGCAGCGCGGCGCCGATCATCACCTGCGGGTTGGAGGTGTTGGTGCAGGAGGTGATCGCGGCGATCACCACGGCGCCGTGGTCCAACTCGTACTCGACGCCGTCGGCGCCGGTGACCCGGATCGGGTCGGTGGCCCGACCGCCGGAGCCGACCGCCGCGGTCTCCAGGTCGCGCGGCTCGTCGGCCGGGTCGCTGAACTCGTTGGCCGGCGGGTCGCTGGCCGGGAAGGACTCGGCGCTGGCCTCGTCGGCCGGGCCGTTGGCGCCGATCGGCAGCTGCTCGCGGGGCACGCCCGGCTTCAGGTCGCGCTCGCCGGCCTCGTCGTCGGCGACGTAGTCGGTCAGCGCCGAGCGGAACAGCGTCTTGGCGCTGCCCAGCGGCACCCGGTCCTGCGGGCGCTTCGGGCCGGCCAGCGACGGCTCGATGGTGCTCAGGTCGAGCTCCAGGCGCTCGGAGTACTCCGGCTCCGCGTCCGGGTCGTGCCAGAGGCCCTGCTCCTTGGCGTACGCCTCGACGAGCGCGACCTGCTGCTCGTCGCGACCGGTCAGCTTCAGGTAGCGGACCGTCTCGCCGTCGATCGGGAAGATCGCCACGGTGGAGCCGTACTCGGGGGACATGTTGCCGATGGTGGCCCGGTTGGCCAGCGGCACGGCGCTCACGCCGGGGCCGTAGAACTCGACGAACTTGCCGACCACGCCGTGCTTGCGCAGCATCTCGGTGATGGTCAGCACCAGGTCGGTGGCGGTGGTGCCGGCCGGCATCTCGCCGTGCAGCTTGAAGCCCACCACGCGGGGGATCAGCATGCTGACCGGCTGGCCGAGCATCGCGGCCTCGGCCTCGATGCCGCCGACGCCCCAGCCCAGCACGCCCAGGCCGTTGACCATCGTGGTGTGCGAGTCGGTGCCGACCACCGTGTCCGGGTACGCCTGGCCGTTGCGCTCCATGATGGTGCGGGCCAGGTACTCGATGTTCACCTGGTGCACGATGCCGGTGCCCGGCGGGACGACCTTGAACTCGTTGAACGCGGTCTGGCCCCAGCGCAGGAACTGGTAACGCTCCTTGTTGCGCTCGTACTCCAGCTCGACGTTGCGCTCGAACGCGTCCTCGCGGCCGAACAGGTCGGCGATGACGGAGTGGTCGATGACCAGCTCGGCCGGGGCGAGGGGGTTGACCTTGGTGGCGTCGCCGCCCAGGTCGCGCACCGCCTCGCGCATGGTGGCCAGGTCGACCACGCAGGGCACGCCGGTGAAGTCCTGCATCAGCACCCGCGCCGGGGTGAACTGGATTTCCACGCTCGGGGCGGCGGTGGAGTCCCACCCTCCGAGCTGGCGGATGTGGTCGGCGGTGATGTTCGCGCCGTCCTCGGTCCGCAGCAGGTTCTCCAGCAGGATCTTCAGGCTGTACGGCAGCCGGGCGTGGCCGTCCACCTTGTCGATCCGGAAAATCTCGTAGCTCGCGTCTCCGACGCGTAGCTGGGTCTTCGCACCGAAGGTGTCGAGGCTCGCCACGTCGTACTCCTTCACACCAGCGACCGTGAGTAGTCCTGAGCAGTGTGTCGCACCGGCCAGGATGCCGCCGAGGTTAGGTGACACTTACCGCCGATTCCGCTCTCAACAAAACCGTACGTCCGTCTTGCTAGTTGCGCAACCCGGCACCGGCCCGCGCGCCATCTCATCCCTAGCCTCCTAGGACGCGTTACGGGGCGTGGGCCCGGACGCACGGGCCGGTCGACCCGACCAGCCGCAGGTAGGGTTCGAGGCCGGACGGGGAAGGGGTCGACGGTGTTCGACGTTCAGCACTGGCTCGTGTCGCTGCCGCCGATCGCGGTCTACCTGCTCGTCGCCGGAGTGATCGGCGTGGAGAGCATGGGCGTCCCACTACCCGGCGAGATCGTCCTGGTCAGCTCCGCCCTGCTCGCCGCCACCGGCGTCGTCGAACCGGAGTGGGTGGCCACCGCCGCCGCCACCGGCGCGATCATCGGCGACTCCATCGGGTACGCGGTGGGCCGCCGAGGTGGCCGACCGCTGCTGGCCCGACTGGGCCGGCGCTTCCCCCGACATCTCGGCCCCCCACAGCTCGCCCGGGCCGAACAGAGCTTCGCCCGGTACGGCGTCTGGGCGGTCTTCTTCGGTCGGTTCGTGGCACTGCTACGGATCCTGGCCGGCCCGCTCGCCGGGGCGCTGCACGTGCCGTACCGGCGGTTCCTGCTGGCCAACGCGGCCGGCGGGCTGGTCTGGGCGTTCGGCACCACCTACCTGCTGTTCACCGTGGGCCGGGCGGCCGAGCACTGGCTCAAGGACATCTCCTGGGCCGGGCTGGCCCTCGCGGTGCTCGCCGGCCTGGCCAGCACCTGGTGGCTACGCCGCCGGGCCCACCGGTTCGAGGCGGCCGAGCCGACGCCGGACGCCGAGCCGGTGCGCGCGGGCCACGAATCCTGATCCGGGCATGACGAAAGGGCCGGACCCCTGGGGGTCCGGCCCTTGTCGATCGTGCTGCGTGGTGTGTGTCAGCTGGTGGCGTAGCCGCGGGTGGCGATCCAGTCGGCGAGGTGCTCGACGGTGACCTCGTAGGAGGCGGTGTCCGGATCGGCCGAGTCGGCGATCTTCACCACGTTCCCGCCGTCGCGGTACCCGACCACGCTGATGTAGTGCCCGCCCTCGAAGGAGTGCACGCCGCCGTCAACATCGGTGGTGGTGCCGGCGATGTTCGCGACCACAGCCCGACCGTCGTCCACGGTCTTGACGATGTCGGCGCGCAGCTTGTCGGTCTGCTTGCCGTCAGCGCTGGGGCTGGAGATCTCCACGCTGTGGTAGGCGTCGTTCTTGCCGGTCTCCTTGTTCAGCACCGGGGTGATGTCGTTGATGGAGTTGGTGCCGGCCTCGGTGGTGCCCATCTCCTTGGCCATGGCGTCCACGCTGATGTCCTTGCCCTGCACGGACAGGGCGTTACGGGTGGCGGCGGGGCCGCAGTAGTAGAAGTTCGGCTGCGCCTCGTACCGCACACCCAGCTGACGCTCACCCGACGGCTTGCGGTCGGTCTGGGTCTTGGCCGGCTTGGCATCCGAGGCCGCGTACGCGGCGGTGACGGGGCCGGCGATGGCGCCGCCGGTGAACGCGAGGCCAGCGGCGGTCAGAGCGGTCTTGCGGATCAGATCGGTACGCATGATGGCGTGCTCCTCTGCATCAGGGGTGCATACGACACACAAGGGGGGTGCATCGCACGGGAAAACGGGGGGAAAGTTCAAGGG
>NZ_RCVI01000327.1:0-17599 GCF_003667455.1 Micromonospora sp. CV4
CCGTCGCCGACGGCCTCAGCGCGCCGGTCGACGTGCCGTCCTGCGCGGCGGGGGGGGTTAGCGGGGGGTGATTGAGCGGTAGTGGGTCTTGTCGGTGTTGGCGAGGCTGAAGGTCTGGGAACGGGATGGTTCCGGGATGACCACCAGACCGGGGCGCTCGACCAGCAGCGGAGTGCCCGGTGGGACGGAGAGCGAGCTGTCCCGGGTGGCCCGCCAGCTGAGCACCACCAGGGGCTGGCCGGGCACCGGCAGCTGGTACGTCTGCAACGGGGTGGCCCGGTCGGCCGGCGAGACCACCGGCGCGCTCCCGTCCGCCGGTCGGTAGACCACCGCGGTCATCGTGCCGGCGTCGGTGTCCCAGCTGAGCTGCTGCAACTCGGCCGGCTCGCCGCCGCCGAGGGCGACCTCGCCGAGCGAGCGGACGGTCAGCTTCGCCATCGGCCAGGACGTCGGCACCGACTGCGGCGCGTCCCGGTCGCCGATCCGGCGCGGGATGCTGCCGAAGGGGCCCCGCTCGCCGGCCAGCACGCAGGTGTCCAGGCCGGTGAGCGCCCGCCGGCCCGTGCCGGACTCGTCGCGTACGAGTGGATAACGCGGGTCGGTGGTGCCGGTGCCCAGGTCGAGGAGCCGGTCGGCGGCCCGACCCCGGGGCAGCGACTCGGTGGCCCGCAGGGTCGCCGTCACCGGGACCGCCGCGCAGGACGGCACGTCGACCGGCGCGCTGAGGCCGTCGGCGACGGTCAGCGCCCGGCCCTGCGGTCCGAGCAGCCGCTGCACCCGGGCGGAGACCAAATAGCGCCGGCCGCCGGCGGTCTGCACCGGCAGCACGTCGGAGTAGACCAGGTAGCCGGGGTCGGTGTACTCGGTGGCGCGGGTGACCGCGTACCGGTCGCCGTCGCGGGTGAGTTGCAGCAGCCAGGAGGAGCTCTCGCCGGGCACGTCCGCGGCGACCAGCGCCGTCGGGGCGCCGTCGACGCGGCCGGAGAAGAGGATGCCGGACGAGGGCAGGTGCGCCCGGTCGTCGACCGGTGACCGCCAGTCGCGTACCGCGTCGGTGACCGCCGCGGTCGTGGTGGCGTCGCCGGACAGGTCGCCCCGGGGTGGCCACACCGTCAGCGAGCCATCCAGGCTGTCGTACCCGACCCGCAGGTCCCGTGGCTTGCGCTCGGCGACCGGACCGCAGGCCGTGGCGGCCAGCAGGGCGGTCAGCAGCACGGTGAGCGCCCTGCCGTGCCGGCGGTCCGGAGTCACCTGATCCGCCCCCGATCGCCTCGTCGTCGCTGTGGGAAAGCGCCATAGTACGAGATGTCCGACGCGGCAGCTCGGGTGGCCGTCGGTCTACCCACCACATTGGACGCCACCGGGGCTTTAGTGCCTTTTCGTCGCTCGGGTAGACTCCGCCGACTGTGACGCCTGCCGAGTCCCGCGCCCTGTCCGCGCCGCACCGGGAGGCGACGGCCGGCCCCGACGAGACAGTGAGCCAGCGCACTCCGGCGGCCATTCCGGTCGATCCGGCCGGTGCTCCCGTCGGCACCGCCGCTCCCGTCGCGCCCGCCAGGGCTCCTGGCGTCGCCGGGTCCGCGCTCGCGGGGCCCGTCGCGCCGACGGCCGCTCCCGCCGGTTCCGGGGTGGACGAGGAACCGGAATCCGCAGTGGAGACGCCGGCCAGGTCAGGGCGACGCTGGTGGACCGGGTGGACCCGGCGGCGGCAGAACCTGGCCGTGGGCGGGCTGTTCCTGCTCGCCGCGCTCTGGGTGACCAGCCGGATCTGGCTGGACCCCGCCGGCCGGGTGGCCTCGCTCTACACCGGTGACCCGGCCCAGGTGCAGTTCTTCCTCGCCCACTCGGTACGCGTCGTGCTGCACGGCGAGTATCCGTTCTACACCGAACAGTTCAACTACCCCGACGGCGTCAACCTGATGGCCAACACCGCGGTGCTGGCGCTGGGCATCCCCATGGTGCCGGTGACCCTGCTCTTCGGGCCGGCGGTGTCCTTCGTGGTGCTCGTGACGTTGGGCCTCGCCGGCACCGCCATGGCCTGGTACACGGTGCTCTCCCGGCACCTGGTGCGTACGCCGCTCGCCGCGGCCGTCGGCGGCTGGTTCTGCGGGTTCTCTCCGGCGATGCTCTCGCACGCCAGTTGGCACCCGAACATCATCAGCCAGTTCCTGCTGCCGTTCATCGTCTGGCGGGTCCTCGTGCTCACCCGGTCCCGCCGGCCGGTGCGCGACGGGACGCTGCTGGCGTTGCTGGTCACCGCGCAGGCGTTCATCAACGAGGAGATCCTGCTCTTCACCGCGCTGGCCTGCGGGGTCTTCCTGCTCGCGGTGCTCGCCCAGGAGCCCGCCCGCTGGTGGGCGGCGTGGCGACCGCTGGCCGCCGGCCTGGCGGCCTGTGCGCTGCTGGCCGGGGCGCTGCTGGCCTACCCGCTGTACGTGCAGTTCGCCGGGCCGATGGCGTACCACGGGCTCAGCGACGCGGTGCAGGACTACGGCAACGACATCGCCGCCTTCTTCGCCCCCGGCTCGCCCACCCTCGGCGGCAACCAGCGGGCCAACATCAACCTGGCGCCGAACTACTCGGAGGAGAACGCCTTCTTCGGCTGGAGCCTGTCGTTGCTCGCGGTCGGCGTCGTGGTGTGGCTGCGGCGGGACCTGATCGTCCGGGCGCTCGCGGCGACCGGCGGGTTCTTCGCCGTGCTCTCCCTCGGCGAACGGATCTCCTGGTGGGACCGGGAGCTGGTCACCGGGCCCTGGCAGTGGCTGGTCCACCTGCCCCTGCTGGACGCGGTGGTGCCGACGCGGTTCGGTCTGATCACCAGTGTGGTGATCGGCCTGCTGATCGCGCTCGCCGTCGAACGGGCCTGGGCGCTGCGCCCGGCCGACCGGCGTACCGTGCGCAAGCTCGTCGTCGCCGGCCTGGCGTTCGCGCTGCTGCCGATCGCCCCGATGCCGCTGCGGATGGTGTCCCGGCCGCCGGTGCCGGAGTTCATCACCGCCGACCGCTGGCGTGCGTACGTCGGCCCGGACCAGACGCTCGTGCCGATCCCGGTGCCCAGCATGGGCAACACGCACGGCATGCGCTGGGCGGCGGCCACCAACCTCGACTTCAAGATCCCCGGTGGCTACTTCCTCGCGCCCCGCAACGGCAACACCGGCGACCCGGGCCGGTTCGGCGGCCGACCGAGCGGGGTGGGTCAGGCGCTGGAGGAGGTCGCGACCACCGGCCGGACGCCCAAGCTGGACGACCGGCAGCGCCGCCGCTTCATGGACGAGCTGCGGCACTGGCGGGCGGCGATCCTGGTGCTGCCGGTCCGCCAGCAGCACGCCGAACCGCTGCGGCGGACCGTCGAGGAGCTGGTCGGTCCCGGCCGCCAGGAACTGGACGTCTGGGTGTGGGACGTCCGGACGCTGACCGACCGATCGGTCTGATGACCGCCGGCACAGCCTCCTCGGCGACCGCGGACCCGGCGACGGCGGTTCCGGCGACGGCACGCCGATCCGGGCCCGCCTGGCTGCCGGACGCACTGGTGGTGGCCGGTTACCTCGCGCTGGCCGTGCTGCTGACCAGCGGGCAGTGGCGGCACGCGGGGCGGCTCTTCCATCAGGCGGGCGACCAGGTCCTGTTCGAGTGGATGCTGGCCCACGCGGCCCGCGCCGTGGTGGAGGGGGACAACCCCCTCTACAGCACCGCGTTGAACGCGCCGGAGGGCGTCAACCTGATGGCGAACACGTCGGTGCTCGGCCTGGGAGTCCCGCTGGCCCCGGTCACCCTGCTCTTCGGCTCGCAGGCGGCGTTCTGCGTGGCGGTCGTCTGCTGCCTCGCCGGCACCGCCACCGCCTGGTACGCGCTGCTGCGCCGCCGGCTGGTCACCGCCCGGTCCGCGGCGGCGATCGGCGGTCTGATCTGCGGCTTCGCCCCCGGCATGATCGCCCAGGCCGGCGCGCACCTGCACATGGCCGCCCAGTTCCTGGTGCCCGCGATCCTCGCCCTCGTGTTCCGACCCGCGACGTCCGGTGGGGTGTGGCGGCCCGGCGTCGGCCTCGGGCTGCTGCTCGTCTGGCAGGTCTTCATCGGCGAGGAGGTGCTGGTCTTCCTGGCGCTCGCGGCCGGGGTCTTCGCGCTGGGCTACGCGCTCGCCGACCGGGTGGCGGCCCGGCAGCTCGCGCCGGCCCTGCTCGGCCGGCTCGGGGTGGCTGCCGTCGTGGCGGCGGTGCTGCTGGCGTACCCGGTGTGGTTCCAGTTCCACGGCCCGCAGCACTACTCCGGAATGGCCTTCGCCACGCACGGCTTCCAACTGGACGCCGCGTCGTTCACCGCGTCGGCCCGGCAGACCGTTCTCGGCGACGACTGGCTGCCCGGGCTGCTCTCGCCGAATCCGACCGAGGAGAACTCGTTCTTCGGTCCCGGGCTGCTGGTGCTGGCCGTGGTGGTGGTGATCTGGCTGTGGCGACGGCCGCTGGTCCGAGCGCTGGCCGGCTGCGGGCTGCTCTTCGCCCTGCTCTCGCTCGGCACCGAGCTGCGGGTGGACGGCACGGCAACCGGGATACCCGGGCCGTACCGGCTGGTCGCCGGGCTGCCGTTGCTCGACCTCGCGGTTCCGGCGCGGTTCGCGCTGGTCTGTGTACCGGTGTTGGGCGTCCTGATGGCGCTCTCCCTGGACCGGGTCCGGGCGGCACGTGGACCGCGGACCGCGCCGGGGCTGCCGGTGCGGCTGCTGTGGACCGGCGCGGTGGCCGCCGCCCTGCTGCCCCTGGTCCCGACGCCGATCCGGGCCGTGCCGGTCGCGCCGGTGCCGGAGTTCGTCGCCGAGGGCGGGTGGCGCCCGCTGGTGCCACCCGGCCGGACCGTGGTCGCGGTGCCACCGGTCACCGGCGCCGCGCTGAGCCCGGTGATGCTCTGGTCCGCCCGCACCAGGCTGGCCTTCCGCGCGCCCGGCGGGTACTTCATCGGCCCGACCGGCCCGGACGACCCGGCGGCGCGCTGGGGCGCGCCGGACCGGCCCACCGCCGCGCTGCTGCGCCGGGTGGCCGAGACCGGCACGGTGCCGGTGCTCACCGACGCCGACCGCCGCCAGGCCGTCGAGGATCTGCGGCACTGGCGGGCCGCGCTCGTGGTGCTCGGCCGGTTGGCGCACGGCGAACCGGTCCGCCGGACCGTCGAGGAGCTGCTCGGCCCGGCCCGGCCCGTCGACGGCGGGTGGGTCTGGGACGTCCGGGACCGCGTCGGCTGACTAACCCACCAGCGTGCGGACGTCCCAGATCCAGACGTCGTCGACCCGCTGCGGCGGCCCGATCAGGGCGGTGACCAGCTCGCGCAGCACCGCCTCGCGCGGATGCGCCCCGAGCACCACCACCGACGCACGCCAGAACCGCAGGTCCTCGACGGCCTGGCGGCGATTCTCGTCGGTGAGCGCCGGGACCGCGCCAGCGTCCATCGTGGAGTAGATGAGGCTGCTGGTCGGCCGGTTGGGCGCACCGAAGACTCCCTCGCCCACCTCGTTCGGGCCGATGAAGTAGCCGCCCGGAATGGGGAACTCCTGTTCGGTCAGCGCACTCCACCGCAGCGTCGGCAGGCCGTGCACGTTGCTCGGGATCGGCACCGGCACCAGCGTCCGGCCCGCCGGCACGTACGGCCGCCAGCCGCCGGCGGTGATGAAGTGCGGCGGCGGGTCCATCGGCTGGGCCGGCAGCGGCCGGGGGAGCAGCGGCAGCACGGCGAGGGTGACCGCCGCGTACCCGACCGGCCGCAACCACCGCCGGCGCGGCGCCGCCGGTGCGGACGCGTCGCGGGGCGTCGTCGGGGCCGGCTCGCCGGCACGCGGGGCCGGCACCCGGGCCCGGTCGGCCACCGGTCGACCCTGGCGGTACGCCGCGTCCCAGGTCAGCGCGAGCAGCACGCCCACCGCGGCGGCTACCACCAGGGTCAGCCGGGTCGGCATCATCATCTCGACCAGCGGCAGGTCGTCCGGCACGTACGACCACGGGCCGCGCACGGCGGTCTCCACGCCGTTGAACCGCACCACCGGGCCGATCGCGGCCACGGAGAAGACCACGATCAGCACCGCGACGATCCGGGCGGCCAGCGACCGGCGGACGAGCAGCACCAGCGCCACCACCGACAGCAGCACCAGCGGCCAGCCGAACCAGGTGTTCTGCTCGGTCAGCCCGATCGTCTTCTCCACCGCCGGGTCACCGGCCCAGGTGTCCCGTGCGAAGGTGACGAAGGCGACCAGGTCCTCGCCCCAGTTGTGGAAGACGCCGCCCTGCAGGCCGCGATAGGACTGCGGGCCGTTGAACTGGTACCAGATCGGGTACGCGGCGAGCAGCAGCGCCAGTCCGCCGGCGACGCCCAGCCCGGCCAGGAACGTGCCGGCGGCGGCGCGCGTCGCCGCCGGCCGCTGCACGGCGTACGCCAGCACGACGACCAGGCAGGCCAGCGCGGTGAGCAGCAGCATCTCCTCGTTGATGAAGATCTGGTACGCCACCAGCACCCCGAGAACCAACCCGTTGCGCCGCCACCGGCCCGGCTCGCCCAGCCGCAGCACCCGCAGCACGATCAGTGGCAGCAGGAAGTTGGACACGAAATTGGGCTGGCCGTTGGCGTGGTGGATGATCCCCGGCGCGAAGCCGAGGAAGGCCCCGCCGACGAAGGCCGCCGCCCGCGAACGCACCAGGTGGCGGGAGAGCACCCAGTACCCGGTGCCGGCGGTCGCCGCCAACGCCCCGCCCAGGTAGAGCGCGTACATCACCTGCGGGCCGAGCAGCATGGTCAGCGGGGCCAGCGGCAGGGTCACCCCGAGCAGCGAGGTGTTGGCCATCATGTTCACCCCGTCCGGGGCGTTCTGCCGCGCCGTGAAGAGCGGGTTCTCCAGGTGCCGCAGCGAGTACGCGCCATGCGCGAACAGCCACTCGAACCAACTGTGGTCGGTGGGGAGGTGCGAGGACACCCGAGCCTGCACGTCCCCCCAGTAGTTGAGGCAGACGAACACGCCCAGCAGCACATAGGCTCCGAGGGCCAACAGGTCGGCGCGGGCCGGGCGGCGCCGAGGCCGTCGTGTCGGCTCGACCTCGGCCGGGTCGGCGTCGGTCCTGGAATTCAGCGAAGGGTCTATCACCGGCACGGCCACGACGCGCCATCGTACAGGCGTGGATGCGTCGCTTTTGCCGGGCCGGTACGCCCAACGGTCGGTTTGTGGTGCGCGCCCCGCCGGTCAGCCGGACGCGGGGACGGAAGGACGGTCGGTGTCGTCGATCATCGAGCTGGGTGAGGTCCGGGACAGTTCGTCGTCGGTGCCACCGGCCCGTCGGCCGCGCGTTGCCGGCCGTCCGCTGCGCTGCGCGGCGGTGCTGTTGCTGGCCCTCGTCGTGCTGGCCGGTGCGACACCGGTGCCGCAGCGCACGGTGAGCGTGGTGCCGGCCCTGTCGAACGCCCATCTGTACCTCGTCGAGGACGGTGTCTTCGTCGTCGACCCCGCGACACCCACCGGCGACCGGTACCTGACCGCGTACGCTCAGCCGTCGCCGACGGACCGTGGCGCGCGGCGCCGATGGCAGGTACCGCTGGCCGGCATGGCCGACTACCTCGGCGTACGGGCCGAACGGGGGCTGGTGCTGCTGATCGGTGTCAGCACCGCGGGCGGAGTCCTCCAGACGACCGCCCTCGACGCCGCCACCGGGAAGCAGCGCTGGCAGATTCCGGGCCTCGTCGAGTGGACGACCGACGGCGGTCTGTTGCTGACGAGCGGCTTCACGGAAGGCGCGGGCTCGGTGCGCCGGGTGGCATCCGACACTGGTCGGGTGAGCTGGTCGGTGCCCGTTTCGTCGTCCGGATCGCCCGACTACCGCCGGGGCGCGAACGGGGTCGACCAGTTCGTGTTCGTCCAGCCGACCGGCGAGGTGCGGGTGCACGACGCCGGCACCGGCCGGCTGATGCGCAGCGTCGACACGCTGCCCGGCAACCGGTCGGCGTTCCAGCAGGTGCAGGTCGTGGGCGACGTGCTGCTGCTCGTTTCGCCCGACAGCACCCGGGTGGCCGCCTACGGCCTGCCGGGACTGGATCCACGCTGGACGGCGGAGGTGCCGCTGCTGGCCTACGCGACCGACTGCGCCGGCCTGCTCTGCCTGATCAATCAGAACGGTGGGTTCCAGGTCCTCGACCGGGCCACCGGCGTGGTGCGCTGGTCGGATCCGGACCACACGCTGATGGACATTCGGCACGACCGGCTGCTGGTGCTCGGGCCGGGCCAGCGGTACGCGGTGCGGGACGCGGCGACCGGGCAGCTGCGGAATGATCTTGGCCAGTGGGACCTCGCGCCGGTGCCACGGCGCGACGATCCGCTGATCGGGATGCGGCCCGGTGCCGACGGCCGGATGCTCGTCGCCGAACTGGACCTGGCCGCCGGTCGGCCGCGGACCCTGGACGTGCTGCCGGGCGTGGCCGGCAGCTGTCAGGCAGCCCCACCGGTCCTGCTCTGCCGCCGCCTCGACGGTTCGACCGCGCTGTGGCGGTTGCGACGGTGACCGGCCCGGTCATCGACCTCGGCGAGCTGCGGCACGAGCCGGAGCCCGCGAGGCTGCCCCGCCCATCCCGCGCGAACGGTCGACCGCTGCGCTGCGCGCTGGTACTGCTGCTCGCACTGGTCACGCTCGCCGCCGCCGGGCCGCCCACCCGGCGGGCCGTGGTGACGCTGCCGGCCCGGCTCGGGGCCGATGTGATGGTCGCGGGTGACCTGTTCCTGGTCATCGACCCGATCACCCCCCAGACGCCGCAGCGGCGACTGGCCGCGTTTCGGCTGCCCGGCGGCGAGCCGGTCTGGCAGGCGCCGTTGCCCGCGCAGGGCCGGTACTGGGGGGTCACACCGCTGGCCGGAATGCTGCTGGTCACCGGGTACGAAATGGACTCCGAGGGCCGGGGCACGCTCACCGTGGCGCTGGACCGGGCGACCGGGGCGTACCGGTGGCAGCAGCCGGGCCGCGCCAGCGAGTTGGCCGACGGAAACCTGCTGCTGTACTCCGGCGGCGAGGACGAGCCGGTGAGCATGCGCGCGGTCGACCCGTGCTGCGGCACCGTCCGCTGGCAGTTGACCGGCACCCGGGGTGAGGTCAACTACCGGGACAGCGGACACGGGGTGGACCGGGTGGTGTTCAGCCGTGCGAACGGGCCGATCGAGGTCCGCGACGCGACGACCGGCGCCGTGCTGGCCCGCACCGACGCGCGCCCGACCGGCGGCGGGGCGTACACGACAGTGCAGCTCATCGACGACCTGGTGCTCACCGTCGGCGGGGCGCCGTCCATGGTCACCGCGTACGGGCTGGACCGACTCGACCAGCGCTGGCGTACGCCTGCCGACGAGGCGCTGTACCCGGTCGACTGTGGCCCCGTCATCTGCCTGCAGACGCAGTCCCGCGGCATCCGGGCGGTCGACCGCGCGACCGGTCAGCAGGTCTGGAGCAGCGACCGGTGGGGCTGGGTCTGGCCGCACGCCGGTGAGCTGGTCGCCACCATGTTGAGCAGCGCCGGCCCCGGCTCGGAGCAGCTCGTGGTGCTCGACCCGTGGACCGGTCGCGTGCTGGCCGACCTGGACCGCTGGGAGCTGGCCGGATCCGATCCCGGGGCTCCGATGATCGGGCTACGTCGGCATCCCAACGGCGGGTTGCTCGTCGCCGAGCTGGATGTCCGTGCCGGCACGGCGCGCGTGCTGGATGTCCTGCCGGACGCGTCCGGCCTGTGTCAGGCGAGTGTCGACCGGCTGCTGTGCCGGCGGTCCGACGGCTCGTACGGGCTGTGGCAGTTGCCGGACTGAATCACCAGTTGGGTTGGGCGGGCGGCGGGGGCAGCGGCACCGACGCCGGCCGCAGCACGTACGCCACCCCACCGCTGCCCCGCTGCCAGGCCACCTCGAACGGCTGCCGGGGCACGGTACGGCGTACCGCGTCGTCGTCCGGCGCGTACGGGTCGTTGAGCACCGGGTCGCCGTCGGCGGTGAAGCCGACCAGCACCATCAGGTGCCCCTTCGTGTCGTACGCCAGCCCCGGCACCTCGCCGGCCCGGAACGCCGCGGAGACGATCAACGGGATGCCGGCGGCGAGGAACGCCTCCGCCTCGGCCAGCGACCGCAGCCGGGTGACGAACGCCTCCACCCCGTGCAGTGCGGCGTACGCGGTGTTGAACGGCCAGTTGCCGGCCCCGGCGTACCCGTGGTCGTAGCAGTGCCGGGCGGCGTGCACCACCACCGGGCGCGGGCCGGGCGGCTCCACCCAGGCGTAGCGCTCCGGCGCCGGTTCGGCGCCCCAGTAGGCGAGCACCATGGAGGTGCAGGTGGGGCTGCACCACGAGTCGCCCCCGCCACCCCACTGCGGGTGCTCGCCGGCGTGCAGCCGCTGCGAGTAGCGGGGCACGTCCAGCACCCGCCCGCGGGCGGCGGCAGGGCCCGCGCCGTACCCAGGATCGTCGGTCGGGTCGGCCGGCGTGTGGCCGGTGGCGACCGCGCCGACGCTGCGCAGCACCGGGCCGGTTGGGCTGCCCGGCGGCCGGCACAGGGTCACCCGGGCCTGCCAGCCGGTGACCGTCGCCCCGGCGACGATCAGCGTGTCGGTGTCCACCCGGGCGTCGCCGTCGCGCTGCCCGGGCACCGAGGTGCGCCGCAGCGCGCGGTCGTCGGCCGCCCAGCGGGCCAGCAGGTACCAACCGGTGCTGGGCGCGTCTCCGTGCCAGCCGCGCAGTTCGACCTCGATCCAGCAGCCGTCGGGGGTGTCGGCGGTCCACGACGGGACGACCTCGGCGACTCCGAAGCCGACCGGCACCGGCGGTGACGTCCACCTGCCTCGCCAGCCGGCGTCGCCCAGGGCCAGCCCCCGATCGGTGACGCGCAGGCCGTCGATGGTGCCGGCCGTCGAGTCCGCCGGGTGGTGGAAGCCCCGGTAGGCGATGTCCCGCCGGGTGGGTGGTGCCGCGATGGTCATGACAGGTCCGTCCGTCGCTGGGTGCCGGAAGCATCGCGTACGCCGCGCTGGTCCGCAACGTCGACCGGCGCGGGCCGCGAGGGACGATGGTTGCCGGCCGGCACTAGGTTGTCGGTGGTCAGCAGCGAGGAGGCCGGGATGCGGGTACTGGTGGTGGAGGACGAGCGCAACCTCGCCGACGCGATCGCGCGCGGGTTGCGCAAGCGGGGGATGGCGGTCGACGTGGCCTACGACGGTGACGCCGGCCACGAGGCGGCGTTCGTCACCCGGTACGACGTGGTCGTGCTGGACCGCGACCTGCCCGGCGTGCACGGCGACCAGATCTGCGCCGACCTCGCCGCCTCCGGTGCGCTCACCCGGGTGCTGATGCTGACCGCGAGCGGCACGGTGGCCGACCGGGTGGAGGGGTTGCAGCTCGGCGCCGACGACTACCTGCCCAAACCGTTCGCCTTCGACGAGCTGGTCGCCCGGGTGCAGGCGCTGGGCCGGCGGGCCACCCCGGCCGCGCCCCCGGTGCTGGAGCTGGCCGACCTGGTGCTCGACCCGGCCCGTCGGGTCGCCACCCGGGCCGGCGTGCCGGTCGACCTGACCAACAAGGAGTTCGGGGTGCTCAGCGAGCTGCTCAAGGCGCGCGGCGCGGTGGTCTCCAGCGAGGAGTTGCTGGAACGGGTCTGGGACGCCAACACGGACCCGTTCACCACCATCGTCCGGGTCACCGTGATGACGCTGCGCAGGAAGCTCGGCGACCCACCGCTGATCGAGACGGTGGTCGGCGCGGGTTACCGCACGGCCGAGGTGTCGTGATGGCCGGCCGGGGAGGATTGCGACCCACCCTGCGGTTGCGGCTGACCGTGCTGAACGGCGTGCTGCTGATCGGCGCCGGAGCGATCCTGGTGCTGCTGGCCTGGCTGCTGGTCCGGGACGCGTTGCGACCCACCGACGAGCTGCTTCCGGGCACGACCGTGGTGCTCTCCGACGGCCGGGTGCTCGACGCCGCGCAGTGGCAGCGCCAGTTGGTCGACGCCGCCTCCGGGGAGTTGCTGGCCAAGGGGCTGGTCGCGCTGCTGGCGATCAGCGTGGTCGGGGTGGCCGGCGCGTACGCGGTGGCGGGCCGGGCTCTGCGTCCGCTGCACCAGGTCACCGCGACCGCGCAGCGGCTCGGCGAGGCGACCCTGGACCAGCGGATCGGTTACTCGGGCGCCGACGACGAGGTGGCCGAGCTGGCGAAGACGTTCGACGCCATGCTGGACCGGATCGCGTCCGCGTTCGAAGCCCAGAAACGGTTCGTGGCCAACGCGTCGCACGAGCTGCGTACCCCGCTCGCGGTGATGCGGACCGAGATCGACGTGACGCTCAGTGACGACGACGCGGACACTGCCGAGTACCGCCGGATGGCGACGGTGGTCCGGGACGCCTCGGAGCGCGCCAACGGCCTGGTGGACGCGCTGCTGGTGCTGGCCCGCAGCGAGGCGCAGGCCGGGCGGCGGCTCGGCCGGCGCACCGAGTGCGACCTGGCCACCGGCACGGCCAACGCGCTGTCGGCGATGCGCCGCGAGGTGGACCGGATCGGCCTGCGGGTGCAGACCTCGCTGGAGTCCGCGCCGGTGGTCGGCGACCCGGGGCTGCTCGACCGGCTGGCCGGCAACCTGATCGAGAACGCGGTCCGCTACAACCACCTGCACGGCCGGCTCTGGGTGCGTACCGGCACCGACGGCGACCGATCGTGGCTGGTGGTCGGCAACACCGGTTTCGAGGTGGACCAGGCCGACGTGCCGGGGCTGTTCGAGCCGTTCCGGCGCGGCGGCCGGGAGCGCACCGGCGCCCGCGGATCCGGCCTGGGGCTGTCCATCGTCCGGGCGGTCTGCAACGCGCACGGCGGCACGGTGCGGGTGATCGCGCAGCCCGGCGGGGGCCTGGAGGTGACGGTCACCCTGCCGTCGGCGGACGCCCCGGCGGTGACCGGTCCGGTGCCCACCGCCGGCTGAACGGGTTGCGCGCGGCCCCAGCCCGATGGCAGGATCGCGCCGTCAGCTCGAGATCGAAAGGGGGTGCGTTCGATGTCCACCATCACCGACTCCGCGCCCCGGGTTTCTCTCGGCTGACCCCCGGAGGCGGAGCGTCCCCATCCAGCACGGAGGGAACACCCGTGTATCCACGGATCCGCAACATCAGTTTCGACTGTCACGACACGTACGCCCTGGCCGGCTTCTGGTCCTCGGTGCTCGGGTACGCCCGGCACCCGGAGGACGTTCCGGGCGATCCGGAGGCGGCGCTGCTGCCACCGGACGAGGCGACGCCGAACCTGTTCTTCCAGGCGGTGCCGGAGGACAAGGTGACCAAGAACCGGCTGCACATCTGCCTGGAGCCCGTCGACCGGACCCGGGACGAGGAGATCGAGCGGGTGCTCGGCCTCGGAGCCACCATGGTCGCGGACCGACGGAACGCCGACGGTACGGGCTGGGCGGTGCTCGCCGACCCGGAGGGGAACGAGTTCTGCGTGGTACGCAGTGCCGGGGAGCGTGTCCCCACCACCGCTGTGGAGGATCAACCGTGAGTTCGAAGATCCACAACATCAGCATCGACTGTCACGACACGTACGCGTTGGCCGGCTTCTGGTCGCAGGTCTTCGACTGCCCGCGGCAGCCCGACGACTTCCCCGGCGACCCGGAGGCGATGCTCCTGCCCCCGGGTGGCCCGGAGGTGCTGTTCATCGCCGTGCCCGAGGGCAAGGCGGTGAAGAACCGGCTGCACCTGGACCTTCAGCCGGCCGACCGGACCCGGGCCGAGGAGGTCGAGCGGTTGCTCGGCATCGGGGCGGTGCACGTCGCCGACCAGATCGGGCCGGCCGGTGGCGGCTGGGTGGTGCTCGCCGACCCGGAGGGCAACGAGTTCTGCGTGCTCGGCAGCGCTGCCGAGCGGGCCGCGGCAGCGGCGGCGCGGGCCGCCGCGCAGGACCGCGAACCGGCCTGATCGCCGGCGTACGGCACGGGGCCCCGGTCACCCTCGGGCGGCCGGGGCCCCGGTCGGTACGGCTCGGGAGTGCTGCTCGACCTTCGCGGCCGAGCGGACCGGGCGCTGTCGCCGGAAAAGCGGTCGCGGTGGCCGGTCCGCCGGGAGGGACGGCCGACCACCGCGACGGTGGTGCTGCTTCCGGTCAGGCGGGCAGGCTCGCCGCCCCGCGCGGCAGGAACCGCTGGCCGGTGACCCGCTCGCTGGTGCCGGTCCGGTCCAGGTACGGCGTGACGCCGCCCAGGTGGAACGGCCAGCCGGCGCCCAGGATCATGCACAGGTCGATGTCCTGCGCCTCGGCGACCACACCCTCGTCCAGCATCAGCCGGATCTCCTGTGCGAGCGCGTCGAGCGCGTTCTGCCGTACCTGCTCGGCGGTCAGCGGCTGGTCGCCGACCACGAGCAGCTTGGCGACGTCCGCGTTGATCTGGTCGTCGACCACGATGGGCTGGCCGGAGTCGGCGATCCGCTTGAGGTTCTCGCTGACGCCGAACCGGTCCGGGTACGCCGCGTGCAGGGTGCCGCCCACGTGGTACGCGACGGCCGGCCCGACCAGCTGGAGCAGGGCCAGCGGGCGCATCGGCAGGCCCAGCGGGTCCAGCGCGCTGTTCGCCACGTCCAGCGGGGTGCCGGCGTCGACGGCGGCGAAGACCGTGCCCAGGAAGCGGGTGAGCAGCCGGTTCACCACGAACGCCGGCGCGTCCTTGACCAGCACGCTCGACTTCTTGAGCTGCTTGCTGACCGCGAACGCGGTCGCGAGGGTGGCGTCGTCGGTCCGCGCACCCCGGACGATCTCCAGCAGCGGCAGCACCGCCACCGGGTTGAAGAAGTGGAAGCCGACCACCCGCTCCGGGTGCTCCAGTTCCGCGGCCATCTCGGTGATGGAGAGCGAGCTGGTGTTGGTGGCGAGCACCGCCTCCGGGGAGACAATCTTCTCCAGTTCGGCCCAGACCTGCTTCTTGACGCCCAGGTCCTCGAAGACCGCCTCGATGACGAAGTCGGCGTCGGCGAAGGCGCTCTTGTCGACCGTGCCGCTGACCAGGCCGTACAGCTTGGCGGCGGTGCCCTTGTCCATCCGGCCCTTGGTGACGGCCTTCTCGATCTGGGTGTGCACGTAGCCGACGCCCTTGTCCACCCGGGACTGGTCCAGGTCGGTCATCACGACCGGTACCTGGAGGCGGCGGGCGAACAGCAGCGCCAGCTGGCTGGCCATCAGGCCGGCGCCGACGATGCCGACCTTGGTGACCGGCCGGGCCAGGCCCTTGTCCGGTGCGCCGGCCGGCCGCTTGGCCCGCCGCTGCACCAGGTCGAAGGCGTACAGGCCGCTGCGCAGCTCCTCGGAGAAGACCAGGTCGGCGAGGGCCTCGTCCTCGGCGGCGGTGCCGGCGGCGAAGTCGGCGTCCTTCGCCGTCTCCAGCAGATCCAGGGCCTTGTACGCGGCCGGAACAGCGCCGTGCAGCCGCTGGTTCAGCGTCTCCCGGGCGAAGTAGAGCACGCCCGCCCACATGTCCTTGTCGACCTCGGGTCGGGTCACGGCGACCTGGCCCCGCACCACGCCGGCGGCCCACTCCAGGGACCGCTCCAGGAAGTCGGCCGGCTCCAGCAGCACGTCCGCGATGCCCAGCTCGGCGGCCTGCTTCGGCTTGAGCATCTTGTTCTGCATCAGCGGGTTCTGGATGATCACCTGGGTGGCGGCGGGGATGCCGATCAGGTTCGGCAGCAGTTGGGTGCCGCCCCACCCGGGGACCAGACCGAGGGAGACCTCGGGCAGCGCGAGGGCCGCGGCGCCGCCGGAGAGCGTCCGGTAGTGGCAGTGCAGCGCCAACTCCAGGCCGCCACCCATGGCCGCGCCGTTGACGAACGCGAACGTGGGCACGGTGCTGTCCTTGAGCCGGGCGAAGACCCGGTGGCCGAGCCGGCCGATCTCCAGCGCCTGCGCGCGGTCGGCGAGCTGCGGCAGGCCGACGATGTCCGCGCCCACGCAGAAGATGTACGGCTTGCCGGTGACCGCGATGAACGCCGGGTCGGCGGCGATCGCGGCGGTGATCGCCTCGTCCAGGCTGGTCAGCCCGGCCGGGCCGAAGGTGTTCGGCTTGGTGTGGTCGAAGCCGTTGTCGAGCGTGATCAGGGCGGCCGGTCGGTCCAGCCCCGGTACGTTCACCTGACGCAGCAGCGCCTTGGTGACGACCTCGTTCGGTGCCTTCACTTGGCTCCCTCCCAGTGCGGGTTCTCCCAGATGACCGTGCCGCCCATGCCGATGCCGATGCACATGGCGGTGAGGCCGTAGCGGACCTCGGGGTGCTCGGCGAACTGGCGGGCGAGCTGGGTCATCAGGCGCACGCCGGAGGAGGCCAGCGGGTGGCCGATGGCGATCGCGCCGCCCCACGGGTTGACCCGCGGGTCGTCGTCGGCGATGCCGAAGTGGTCGAGGAAGGCGAGCACCTGCACGGCGAAGGCCTCGTTCAGCTCGAACAGGCCGATGTCGTCGATGCTGAGCCCGGCGATGCGCAGCGCCTTCTCCGTCGACGGGATCGGGCCGACGCCCATCACCTCCGGCTCGACGCCGACGAATCCGAACGACACGAGCCGCATGGCGACCGGCAGCCCCAGCTCGCGGGCGGTGGCCTCGTCGGCGAGCAGGCTCGCGGTGGCGCCGTCGTTCAGGCCGGCCGCGTTGCCCGCGGTGACCTTGCCGTGCGGGCGGAACGGGGTCTTCAGGGTGCCGAGCTTCTCCAGCGAGGTGTCGCGCGGCGCCTCGTCCACGGTGGCCAGGCCCCAGCCGCCCTCGGCGTCGCGGATGGCGACCGGCACCAGGTCGTCCTGGAGCTTGCCGTTGGCGTACGCCTTGGCGGTCTTCTGCTGCGAGGCGAGCGCGAACGCGTCGGTGCGCGCCTTGGTGATGTGCGGGACCAGGTCGTGCAGGTTCTCCGCGGTGGCGCCCATGACCAGCGCGGACGGGTCGACCAGCTTCTCCGCGATGATGCGGGGGTTGGGGTCGACGCCCTCACCCATCGGGTGGCGGCCCATGTGCTCGACGCCGCCCGCGATGGCGATGTCGTACGCGCCCATGGCGATGCCACCGGCGACGGTGGTCACCGCGGTCATCGCGCCGGCGCACATGCGATCGATGGCGAAGCCGGGAACGGTCTTGGGCAGACCGGCCAGCAGGGCGGCGGTCCGCCCGATGGTGAGGCCCTGGTCGCCGATCTGGGTGGTGGCCGCGATGGCGACCTCCTCGACCCGCTCCGACGGCAGCTGCGGGTTGCGGCGCAGCAGTTCACGGATGCAACGGATCACCAGGTCGTCGGCGCGGGTGTTGGCGTACATGCCACCCGCCTTGCCGAACGGGGTACGGACGCCGTCGACGAACACGACATCCCGAACTTCACGGGGCACTTGAGCCTCCTATTCGACCATGATCCGGTCTTCGTGCGGAGCGGCACGCCGGACCGGACAAGGGTCGCCGACACGGGCACGTTCCCCCGGATGCTACTCGTCAGTAACCAACCCCGTCCCCACTGCTCACTGTGGCCCACCCCACACCCGTCGCGTTGATCATGAAGTTTTTTGTCGCGACACGACGGTCCGGGGGCGACAACTTCATGATCAACCCGGTGGGTGTGGGT
>NZ_RCVI01000331.1:0-17597 GCF_003667455.1 Micromonospora sp. CV4
GTGCTCGCGGCGGCGCTGGGCGACTCGGCGGCGGCCGACCGGCTCGCGGCCCGGGCGGTGGCCGCCTACCGGCCGTCGGCGGCCGACACGGCGGCGAGCCGAGCGGTCAGAGCCAGCTGAACCATTCCTTCGGCAGCAGCGCGTAGCCGACGAAGGCGACCACGTCGAGCAGGGTATGCGCGATGATCAGCGGCAGCACCCGCCGCGTCCGCAGGTAGAAGTAGCTGAACACGACGCCCATGACCGCGTTGCCGACGAACGCGCCGAAGCCCTGGTACAGGTGGTACGAGCCGCGCAGCAGCGCGCTGGCCGCGATGATCGCGCCGAGTCGCCACTGGAGCTGACGCAGCCGGGTGACCAGGTAGCCGACCACGATCACCTCCTCCAGCACGGCGTTCTGCACGGCGGCGAGGATCAGCACCGGAACCGCCCACCAGACCGGCGGCAGCGAGGCCGGCACCAGCGTGGCGTTGAGGCCGAGCTGCGCCGCCACCCAGAACAGGGCCAGCCCGGGTAGGCCGATCAGCGCGGCCAGGCCGGCGCCGTGGGCCAGGTCCTGGCCGGGTCGCCGGGCGTCCAGGCCGAGGGTCCGCGCCGGGTCGCCGGGGTCGCGGCTGAGCAGGTGTACGGCGAGCAGCACCGGCAGCAGCGCGAAGACGATGCCGAGCAGTTGGTACGTCAGGTCCAGCCAGGGTCTCGCCGACGCGGAGGTGTTCAGCGAGGCGGTCTGCTTGGAGAGCGGACCGTCGGCGGTCAGCTTCGCGATGATCGAGACCACCGCGTAGACCGCGGACTGGCCGAGGGAGAGGCCGAGGACCAGCAACGTCTCGGTCCCCAGCAGCCGGCGGGACACCGGGCGGGTCAGCTCAACGGTCACCGCACCACTCTGCCCGACGGGCGGCGCCGGTGACACGGCCGACCGGCCGGCATGAACCGATCGCACATTCTGTGCGACCGGTGCGCACGCTCCGTGGAGATTCTATGGGCGCCCGATCCGCTGTCGTCTGGAGAAGGAGCGCCACCCGTGGACAACGTCGCGCGGTTGCTGAAAGAGAGCTGGACCCTGGTCGAGGAGGACCGGGACCGGCTGAGCGGCCACTTCTACGCCCGGCTCTTCCTGCTCGACCCCGCCCTGCGGCAGCTCTTCCCGGTGCAGATGACCGGCCAGGGCGACCGCCTGCTGGAAGCGATCATCACGGCCATCCACACCGTCGACGATCCGGAGAGCTTCGACGAGTTCCTCCGGGCGCTGGGCCGCGATCACCGCAAGTACCACGTCGACGAGCAGCACTACAAGACGATGGGCGTCGCGCTGCTGGACGCGCTGCGCAGCACCGCCGGCGACGGCTGGAACCTGGAGTACGACCAGGCGTGGACGGATGCGTACGCGGCCATCTCGGCGAAGATGCTCTCTGGGGCGGCGAACGACGAGAACCCGCCGTTCTGGCACGCCGAGGTGCTGACCCACGAGCGGTACGGCCCGGACACCGCCGTCCTGACCTGCCGGGCGTTGCAGCATCCGCTGCCCTGGCGTGCCGGCCAGTACGTCAGCCTCGAAGTGCCGCGCCACCATCCCCGGGTGTGGCGGACGTACTCGGTGGCGAACGCCCCGAACGACGACAACGTGCTGGAGTTCCACGTGCGGTCGCCCGGGGCCGGCTGGGTATCGGGTGCGCTGGTCCGCCGGGTGCGGCCGGGTGACCTGCTCCGGCTGGCCGCGCCCATGGGGTCGATGACCCTGGACCGATCCTCGGAGCGGGACATCCTCTGCGTGGCCGGCGGGGTGGGGCTGGCGCCGATCAAGGCGCTGGTGGAGGAGTTGGCCAGCTACAACCGGACCCGGTGGGTGCACGTCTTCTACGGCGCCCGGCAGGCGGCGGACCTGTACGGCCTGGCCGGGTTGCAGGACTTGGTGGCCGTACACCCGTGGCTGTCGGTCACCGCCGCGTGCAGCGAGGACCCGGACTTCGACGGTGAGCTGGGCGACATTCCGGACGTGGTGGCCCGCTACGGCCCGTGGACCACGCACGACTGCTACGTCTCCGGGTCGGCCCGGATGGTCCGGTCCACACTGCGGGTGCTGGCCGCGGACGAGGTGCCGCCGCCGCACATCCGCTACGACACCTTCGGTGACCTCTAGGCGTTCCTCCCCCCACGCCGGGGCGCGTGCCCCTGCCCCCTGGGGCACGCGCCCCGGCCCCGGTCAGTAGCGCCAGGGGTGCCCGGTCTCCCGGTATTCCTCCACCGGCACCAGTGGCACGCCGGGCGCCATCCGGCCCACGTAGAGCCGGCCCTCCAGGTGGTCGATCTCGTGCGCGACGAGCCGGGCCATGCCGAACTCGAACGACGTGATGATCCGGCTGCCGTCCCACTGGGCGTGCTCCACGTCCAGCCGCAGCGGCCGGGGCACCAGACCCCGGTGGTCGAAGAAGGAGAGGCAGCCCTCGTACTGCTCGTCGGTGTCCGGGCCGGCGTCGACCACCCGGGGGTTGAGCAGCACCACCGGTTCCGCCGACCGGTCGGGTGGCCGCACGACGGCCGCGGCCCGGCCGATGCCGAGCTGCGGGGCGGCGATGCCGACCCCCTTGCTGAACGGATGGAGTTCGTCGAGCCGGGCCAGGGCCGTGTTGAGCCGGTCGACCACCTCCCGGGCCACCTGTTCCTCACCGGGCAGGTCGAACGGACGGCCGCGCTGGCGGAGCAGGTCGGCGCCGCGCTGGACGATGCCCAGCCCCCGCATCCGGTCGCTGGGCCGGACCCGGGCACCGCCGTTGCTGACGTCCGGGTCGATGTCCGGGCGAGCCCGGAAACGCCACTGCAACCGGTAGCGGGCGTTCAGCGGTGGGTCGTCGGTCTGCCAGTCGAAGATCGCCCGGCCGTCCTCGTCGCGGCGCTGCGGCGCCGTGCGCAGCGGGCCCTCCTCCGCCGAGAGCGAGGTCTCCACGCCCCAGACCTGCGGGTCGAGCGCCGCCGGCAGGTCCAGGCGGACGGCGAGCTGTCGGGTGGGCAGCCGCACGGCTCGTTGGAACCAGGGACCCCACTTCTCCTGCCCGACGGAGTACGCGTACTCGATGGTGGCCCGGTCGCCGGGGTAGAGCGGGAAGCGCCGCTCGCCGTTCTCGAAGAGCAGCCAGATCTCCTTGAACGCGTCCCGGTCGTGTTTGGCCCGCCAGTGCATCGGCTCCGGGTCACCGCCGCCGTCGTCCCGGCGGGCCTGTAGTTGCAGCTCGGCGAAGGTGAGCGGGTGCTCGCGGTGGTGCCGGTTGGAGCGACCGGGGTCGTTCGGGTAGCGGTCGACGGCGACCCGGACGAGGTAGCGGTTGACCGGTTCGGTGCCGGCGTTGTAGAGCTCGCGGTGGATGACGCACCGGTAGCCGTCGTCGGAGTGGGTGAGGGTGGCGAGTTCGCGCTCCACGACGAGGCCGGTGCCGGGTGGCAGCCACTGGCCGGGCAGGTGCGGCTCGCGGTGCTGGTGACCGGGGCGGGCGTGCCGGAGTTCGTCGTACTCCCGGAAGCGCTGCCAGATCGCGCCGCTGGCCTCCAGGACGGCCTCGGCGCGGCGGGCGAAATCCTCGGTCGGACGGTGCCGGCGCCCCTCCACGTGGCTGACGTAGGACGGGTCGAAACCCATCAGGACGGCCAGTTGCTTCTTGGACAGCCCCCGCCCGGTTCGCTGCCGGGCGAGTTCGGCCGCGAAGGAGTCGGCAGCCCGTTCGAGGGGTGAGGTCGTCATCGGCTTCCTCGTGGCCGGGAGTATCAGTTTCACGTTCCGTGCCCGGACGCACACGTATCTGCCACCTTGTCGACACATCGCTTGACAATCCACAGACCGCGGTCGATGCTGCGCCGGTGTTTTCCCGGGGCATGGCCGGGTAGTACGCGGGGTGCGGGGGTACCGCCCCCGCTGGGAGCGGAGTGACCCTGACCTCCCGATACGACTCAGGTGAGGCTTCCCTTAGACCTGCGCGTGTGGTTAGGCTAGCCTTAGCTCAGGACGCGGGGTCGTCCGCCGAGGTGCTCCTCGGTCACGCGGACGGGGGATGACACGGTGACAGCGGTGATGCCGAGGCGGGACGTGACCGTCACGCCGCTCGCCCCCGTCACCGCGGCACTGCGCGCCATGTTCGGCACCGACGATCTTCCCGGGCTCGCACCGGGCCTGCTGGTCGAGGACGAGTTCGGCTGGGCGCCCGCGACCACCCTGATCGACGGCAGCCGGCTACCGGATCTGCTCCGCGCCGCCACCCTGCGCTGGGGTGGCACCCCGCACGCCTGCGCCGCACTGGCCTGGAAGTCGTACAGCTACTGGACGGCGCTGCCCGTCGTGCTCGGCTGGGCCTCGGCCCGGCGGGTGCCGCTGCTCGACCCGTCCGACGTGCTGATCCACTTCGAGGACCACCGGCCGCTGCTCACCCTGGGCCTGCGCCGCAGCACCACCGTGGCGGTGCTGCCGAGCGATCCGCTGGCACTGGCCGGCCACCCGGAGGTACGGGTCGTCGCCGACGAGGCGGAGCTGCTGGCCGCGCTGCGCGCCTCGCTCCTCGACGCCCATCTGGCCCCGCTCATCGCCGCGATCCAGACGGAGGTCCGGGTCGGCACCCGGACGCTGCTCGGCTCGGTCGCATCCGGCATCTCGCACGGCATCCTGCGGGCCGCGGACGGGCTGCCCGGCTCGACGGTACAGACGATCGAGACCCTGCTCGGCGCGCTCGACCTGGCGGACCTGGTCGAGCTGGTGCCCGGGCCGACCGGTGAGCCGAGCGTGCAGCGGCGCACCTGCTGCCTCGCCTTCACCCTGCCCAGCCCGAAGGTCTGCCAGGGCTGCTGCGTCCGGCAGGCCTGAGCCCTCGCTCAGTCGGTCAACGGCCGCACGTCCCACACCCACACTCCGCCGGTGAACGTCGGCTGGATTCCGGTCAGCTCGGTCATCCCCCGGCGTAGCGCCGCCTCGTGCTCGTGCGGCCCGAGGATGACCACGCCGGCCCGCCAGTAGCGCAGGTCGTCGACCGCCTTGACCCGGCTCTGCGGGGTGATCGGCGGCACCGCGCCGGTGCGCCGGATGGTGCCGAAGAAGCTGCTGGTGGGGCGGGGCGGCGCGGTGAACAGCGCGATCCGCGGCTTCTCGGCGTTGCGGCGGGTGTCCGGGCCGAGGAAGTAACCGCGGGCCAGGGGCATGTCCAGTCGGGTGGCGGCGGACCAGCGCAGCGGCTCGGCGTAGTTGGTGTCCGGCAGAGGCAGGGTCACCACGCTGCGGCCGCCGGACACGTACGGCCGCCAGGCCCCACCGGTCACGAAGGCGGGTACCGGGTCCAGGCGGGCCACGGGCAGCGGGGTGGGCAGGATGGGCAGCAGGGCCATCGTGAGCACGGTGGCGGTGACGAAGCGGATCTGCCGGCGGGCGGCCGGCTGCGAACGGGCCAGCTCACGCGCCCGCTCGGCGCCGTAGGCGAGCAGCAGCCCGATGATCGGGGTGATCGCCAACGCCCACCGGGTCGGCACCACCGAGTGCAGGATCGGCAGGTTCTCCAGCGCCGCCCAGGGCCCCGGCACGCCGGTGTTCCGGCCGGCGAACCAGATCACCCGGCCCAGCGAGAGCACCGTGAAGAGCAGCCCGAGGGCGGCCAGCCCGAGCACCACGACCGAGCGGCGCAGCCACCAGACCAGGGCGATCACCAGCACCAGCAGCGGCCAGCCGAAGAAGCTGTTCTCCTCGGTCGGGTTCTTGGCCAGGTTCGCCGCGGTGCGCGGGCTGCCGGCGAGCGATTCCCGGGAGTACGCGACGAACGAGGCGAGGTCGCTGGAGTAGCCGCGGATCAGGCGGGACAGCCCGGAGTACGCGCCCGGCCCGAAGAACTGGACGTAGAGCGGGTACGCCAGCAGCAGCCCGGCGAGCCCGGCGGCGACGGCCAGACCGGCGAGGAACGGCCGGGCCCGCGAGCGCAGGTCCCGGCGGCCGAGGGCGAGCGCACCGACGATCACGCCCAGCCCGATCGCCGTCATCAGCAGGATCTCCAGGTTGAGGAACGCCTGCCAGACGATCACCAACGCGAGGAGCACCCCGTTGCGCAGCCAGCGGCCGGGCTCGCCGAGCCGCAGCGTGCGCCAGATGATCAACGGGACGACGAACTGCGACACGATGTTCGGATGCGCATTGGCGTGCGACACCATGGCCGGCGCGAACGCGCAGAAGCCGGCGCCCAGCCACGCCGGCCCGCGGGCGCCGATGAGGACCCGCGAAAGCAGGAAGTACCAGGCAGTGGCGGTGGCAATCATTCCGGCGGTGAGAAAGAGCAGGAATGCCGCGCGGGGCCCGAGGAGCAGGGTGACAGGTGTCATTGGCAGCGAAATGGATAATACGGACGTATTCGCCATCAAATTGACGCCGTCGGGCACGTTCATCCGGTCCGAATGGAACGGATAGGCGAAATGGGTGACGACCCGAGCACCGTGCGCCATCATCCATTCAAACTGTGACTGGTCGGTGCGGTTGTCCCGCACGGCGCTGTCCGGCTCCAGCCACAGCCGCCCGGTGACCCAGAAGCCGAGCACCACGAAGCTCAGCACTGGGACCAGATCCGCCCACCTCCCGCTGCGGGCCCACCGGGCACGACCGCCCCGCTCCACCGGCGACGCGGTGGCGGGGCCGTCTCCGGGCGCGTCCGATTCAGGAGTAGTCATGACAATTCATAGGGTAGTCAGCGTATGGCACTGCCGTGACATGTTTCGGGGTACTGCCGTACTATGTGCCGGGTTCGCCGACCGCCGATCACGTGCCCACCCCCGACCGCAATTCGGCCACCCCGCTGCCCCGATTCTTCTGCCATCCGAGCGGATGATTCACTCTGTCGGTCCAGGCACGGGTCGAGTTCATATCGTGAGGAATCGACGCATGGCAGAAATCACTGGGGATCAGCGCGTCCAGTCCGAGGTGCTGGAGGGCCTGGCGACCGCTGTCAACCACCGTCGCTGGTTCGTCGAACTGGCGGTGCCGTACCTCGGTGACGATCCGATCGAGATCGGCAGCGGTCTCGGTGACTACGCGCTGGAATGGTCGCAGCGGCTCCCCCGGTTCACCGCCACCGAGGCCGATCCGGATCGGCTGGTGCAGCTCAAGGAGCGCCTCGCCGACCAGCCGAGCATCGATGTCCGGCAGATGCTGCTGCCGCACAACGATCGGGGCGACTACAGCGCCGCGGTCTCGTACAACGTGCTGGAGCACATCGAGGACCACGTGGGCGCGCTGCACAGCATGCGCGACCTGGTCCGACCCGGCGGCGCCGTGATCATCATCGTGCCGGCGTTCCAATTCGCGATGAGCCCCGCCGACATCGCCACCGGGCACGTCCGCCGCTACACGAAGAAGACGCTCGGAGCGGCGATGACCGAGGCCGGCCTGACCGTGGAGAAGATCCACTACGCCAACGCGCTGGGCCTGCTCGGCTACTTCATGGCCACCAAGGTCTTCCGGCTGATGCCGAAGGAGGGCCCGATGGTGAAGGTGTACGACACGGTCGTCCTCCCGGCCACCAAAGCCGCCGAACAGCGCATCCGGCCCCCGTTCGGCCAGTCCGTCTTCGCCGTGGCCCGCGTCCCGTCCTGACCACACCCCCCGCGATCTTGCACTTGCCTGCACGGGCGAGTGCAAGATCGCGGGGCAGGGATCATTCCTTGATCTGGTAGGTGGGACGGATCACCGCTCGGGCGAGGGTGTGGAACGTGAGGTTGAAGCCGACGTAGGCGGGGCTGGCGTCCGGGGTCAGGTCGAGGCGGTCGACGTCCAGGGCGTGCACCGCGAAGACGTACCGGTGCGGGCGGTCGCCGGGCGGCGGAGCCGCTCCGCCGTAGCCCTTCTCGCCGTAGTCGTTGCGGACCGAGAACGCTCCACCGAGGTCCGCGCCCGCCGCGCCACCCGCGCCGCTGGGCACCTGCGTGACGTCGACCGGCACGTTCACCAGCACCCAGTGCCAGAAGCCGCTGCCGGTCGGCGCGTCCGGGTCGTAGCAGGTCACGGTGAAGCTCTTCGTCTCGGCGGGGAAGTCCGACCAGGTCAGCTGCGGGGAGACGTTGTCGCCCCCGGTGCTGCCGTGCGCGTGCCGGGCATCCATCGGCTCGCCGTTCTGCACGTCGTCACTGGTCAGGGTGAACGAGGGCACCGTCGGCAGCAGCTCGTACGGGTCCGGGGCGATGGGTCGTTCCAGGGTCATCGGGACGCGTCCTTCCGGTCTTCGCGGAGATTCCTGCCCCTTCTTACCCCTTCGTGGCCTCTCCGACGACCGGAAGCGGTGGTGCCGGGTCGACGGCGCTACCGTTGAGTCCGGGCCAACGCTCCACAGGGGGACCTCGTGGCCGGGATCTGGCGGGACTTCGTGGCAGCCGTCTTCACCGCGCTGCGCCGCCGGGACGAGCGGGCCATCGCCGAGGAGCGCCGGCGCGCGATCGAGCGGCTGGCCGACGAGACGATCCGGGAGAGCCGGCGGGCCACGGACCCACCGGAGTGACGGCGACCAGGGGTACGGGACCAGTTGCCTGAATCGCCGTGAGGCGGCCTGGCGGCGATGAAGATGAGGTGATGGGGCGGATCTTCCGGTCGCGGCCGATGGTGACCAAGGAGACGCACCGCACAACCCTGTTCGAGATCTTCTTCGACCTCGTGTTCGTCTTCGGCTTCATCCGGGTCACCGAGTTCATGAGCGCGCGGCCCGCGCCGATGACCCTGGTGCAGGGTTTCCTCGTGCTCCTGCTGTTGTGGAACTCCTGGCTGGTGTACTCCTGGTTGGGAAACCAGGCCCGCATCGATGTCGGGCTGATCCGTACCGGCGTCACCGTCGCCATGGCAGCCGTCTTCCTCGCCGGTCTCGTCATCCCCGACGTCTGGAAATCCGGTCCGGGAGCGTTGGGGCCCCGGCTGATCCTGGTGCTCGCCTACATCGTGGTGAGAGTGATCCATCTGGTCCTCTACCACTGGGCGGCCGAGGGCAACCGGCAACTGCTCCGGACCATTCGCGTGTACGCCCTCTCCACCGCGCTGTCCTGGATCCCGCTGGTCCTCGGTGCCGTGTTCGGCGGCACCGCGCAGATCCTGCTCTGGACGGCAGCGCTCGCGGTCGACCTGGGAGGCGGGGTGGTCGCCTCCGTGCTGAGCGGATGGCCCCTCCGCAGCCCGGGCCACTTCACCGAGCGACACAGCCTTGTGGTGATCATCGCGCTCGGCGAGTCGCTGATCTCGGTGGGCGCCGGGATCGGGGCGGGAATGATCCATGGACCGGTCCTGGTGGCCGCGCTCCTCACGCTCGCCGTCACGGTCTGCCTGTGGTGGCTCTACTCCCGGAACGCGGTCGCCGCCGGTAAGGAACTGACGATGAAATCCGGCGCGCGGCGGGGTCGGGTGGCCGCCGACGCCTACACCGTTGCCCACTTTCCGCTGATCGCCGGCATCATCTACGTGGCGCTGGGGGTCGAGCAGGTGCTCGCCGACCTGGCACACCATGAGTCCTCCGACACCGCCGGGTTGCGCCTGGACTGGACGCCGGCGGTCGCCCTGTTCGGCGGAACCGCCCTGTACCTCGTGGGCCGGGCGACCTTCCTGAGCCTCACCGTCCGGTCCGTGGCACCCCGACAAGTTCTCGCGCCCGCTGCGGTGCTGCTACTCCTTCCCGCCGGCCGGTTCCTGCCCGGCCTGGTCGCTCTCGGCCTGCTCACCGCGTTCCTCGTCGTTCTCGCCGGCTACGAGGCGGTGGCCATCCGCGGGCGAGGATCCGGTGCCCGATCGGATTCGGACGTCACGGTCGGATGACGACGTTCGCGAGCGGCTCGCCCGCCGCGTACCGCCGGACCTGGTCGACCAGCAGCCGGCGGGCCCGGGGTGCCATGGCGGCGGTCAGGCCGCCGACGTGCGGGCTGATCAGGACGTTCGGTGCGGACCACAGCGGGTGGTCGGCCGGCAGTGGCTCGGGTTCGGTGACGTCCAGGGCAGCGTGCAGCCGGCCCGCGTCGAGCTCGGCGAGCAGCGCCTCGGTGTCCACCACCCGCCCCCGGGCCACGTTCACCAGCAGCGCGCCGTCGGCCATCCTGGCGAGGAAGTCCTTGTCGACCAGGCCTTCGGTCTCCGGGGTCAGCGGCGTGGCCAGGATGACGACGTCCGCTCGTGGCAACAGCTCCGAAACTTCGGAGATCGGCCGTACGCCGGGGCGGGGGCTCCGGGCCACTCGACTGATCTCCACCTCGAACCCGGCGAGCCGGCGCTCGATCGCGGCGCCGATCGAGCCGTACCCGACGATCAGCACCCGGGCGTCAGCCAGCCCGGCCGACCACCCCGTGGCCCAGCGGCCCTCGGCCCCTGCCTGGACGAATTCCGGCAGCCGGCGGCGGGCGGCGAGGGTGAGCGCCACGGCCAGCTCGGCGGTGGCCGCGTCGTGCACGCCCCGGCCGTTGGCCAGCGTCAGGCCGGGCCGCAGGTACGGCAGGACATGGTCGTAGCCGGCGGTCACGGTCTGCACCACCTTGAGCCGGGGCATCCGGGCGATCGGCTCGCAGAACCGGGGATCGATGACCCCGTACGGGACCGCGTAGAACTCGACATCGTCCAGGTTCTCGGGCACGGGCCCCGTGCCGTCGTACAGCGCGACGTCCAGATCGCCAAGCTCGGCCAACGCGTCGGGGTGAGAGATCAAGTAGCGCACGAGCACCATCATGCTGGATCGCCCGGAGCGGGGCCGCTCGCCGTCCACAGACCCACCCCGACCGGCGTTTGCGCTGGTCAGGGTGCGTTTGAGCTGTTCCGAGGGCGGAGGGTGTGGGATTCGAACCCACGAAGACATCGCTGCCTTACCGGTTTTCAAGACCAGCGCCATCGGCCACTAGGCGAACCCTCCCGGGCCGCCACCCGAGGGTGCGCGGCCGTGCCTAGTCTGCCATGGCACCGGGCGCGCGGCCCGGCGTCCCTCCCCGACCGGGCGGTCCAGCGCCGGAGCCGGTACGGAGGTCCACAGTGGCTGCCGGGGCGGATCGGGTGCGCCTGCGGCCCGCGGTGTGATCGGGTAAGACTGAGCCCATGCGAGCCATCACCATTCCGCAGCCCGGTGGACCCGACGCGCTGATCTGGGCTGAGGTCCCCGATCCCGAGCCCGGCCCGGGCGAGGTGATCGTTGACGTGCGGGCCGCCGGGGTCAACCGCGCGGACCTGCTGCAACGGCAGGGGCACTACCCCCCGCCGCCCGGCGCGCCCGAATACCCCGGCCTGGAGTGCTCCGGGGTGATCAGCGCGGTCGGTCCGGAGGTGACCGGGTGGGCGATCGGCCAGCAGGTCTGCGCGCTTCTGACCGGCGGCGGGTACGCCGAGCGGGTCGCCGTCCCCGCCGAGCAGTTGCTGCCGGTACCGGGCGGTGTCGACCTGGTCGACGCCGCGGCGCTGCCCGAGGTGGCCTGCACCGTCTGGTCGAACCTGCTCCCGGTGGGCCGGCTCCATTCGGGCGACACGCTCCTGGTGCACGGCGGCGGCAGCGGAATCGGCACCTTCGCGATCCAGTTCGGGGCGGCCCTCGGCGCCACGGTCCTGACGACCGCGCGGGCGGCCAAGCATCCCAGACTGCGCGAACTGGGCGCGGCGCACACGATCGACTACCAGGAGCAGGACTTCGTCGAGGAGGTCCGGCGGGCCACCGACGGCCACGGCGCGGACGTCGTCCTCGACATCATGGGCGCGTCCTACCTGGGCCGCAACGTCGCCGCGTTGGCCACCGGCGGCCGGCTGGTGGTGATCGGGCTACAGGGTGGCCGCAAGGCCGAACTGGATCTCGGCGCGCTGCTGACCAAGCGAGCCAGCGTCGCGGCGACGACCCTGCGGGCGCGGCCGCTCAGCGAGAAGGCGGAGATCGTCCGGGGCGTACGGGACGAGGTGTGGCCGCTGATCGAGGCCGGCCGGATCCGGCCGGTGGTGGACCGGCGGCTGCCGATCAGCGAGGCGGCGGAGGCGCACCGGCTGGTCGAGTCGAACGACCACGTCGGCAAGGTGCTGCTCACGGTCGGGTGACGCGGTCGTCCCGCGGGATGGGGCGCGCGTCAGGCGGTCGCGTCGGCCTCCGGCCGGGGCAGCATCAGGCGGGCGCCGGGCCCCTCGCCGCCGAGGGCGTCACCGGGGTTGTTGAGCGCGCAGCGTTGCAGGGACAGACAGCCGCAGCCGATGCAGCCGTCCAGGTCGTCGCGGAGCTTGCTGAGCAGCCGGATCCTCTCGTCCAGCCGACCCCGCCAACTGGCGGAGAGCCGCGCCCAGTCCTGCGGGCTGGGCGTACGAGCCTCGGGCAGCGAGTCCAGCGCCGCGCGGATCTCGTCCAGCGAGACGCCGACCTGCTGGGAGATCCGGATGAAGGCGACGCGGCGCAGTTCGGCGCGGGCGTACCGGCGCTGGTTGCCGCCGGTACGGTCGGCGCGGATCAGGCCGAGCCGCTCGTAGTAGCGCAGCGCCGACGGCGCCACGCCCGAACGGGCGGCCAGCTCGCCGATGGTCAGTGAGTCCTGCATCACCCGGTCCTTGAGTTGAAGTGCCCTTCAACTCACAGGCTATCCAGATGATGATGACGACCGCCAACGGGACGATGCCCCCGGTGCCGGGGCCGGTGG
Source organism: Micromonospora sp. CV4 (assembly GCF_003667455.1). Taxonomy (NCBI): domain Bacteria; kingdom Bacillati; phylum Actinomycetota; class Actinomycetes; order Micromonosporales; family Micromonosporaceae; genus Micromonospora; species Micromonospora sp. CV4. Next base: position 12,616 of record NZ_RCVI01000331.1, read on the forward strand.
CCGGCCCACTGGAACAGCTACGCGCCGGCAGGGAGTTCGACGCCAACGTGTACTCGACGATCGATGTCCTCTGGGTGCTCTACCACCGCGTCCTGCGGATCACCCCGGAGACCGTCGACGATCCCGAGCGGGACCGCTTCCTGCTCTCCAAGGGGCACGCCGTCGCCGGCTACTACGCGGTGCTCGCCGCGAAGGGCTTCCTCCGCGCCGGCTGGCTCGACGACCAGGGCGGCCCGGCGAGCCGCCTCGGCGACCATCCGGACCGGACCCTGGTGCCGGGCGTGGAGATCGGCTCCGGCTCGCTCGGGCACGGCCTCGGCCTGGGCGTGGGCACCGCGCTCGGCCTGCGAGCCCAGGGCCTGCTCACCCCCCGGGTGTACGTGCTGCTCGGCGACGCCGAACTCGACGAGGGATCGAACCACGAGGCGATCGCGTACGCCGGCGCCACCGGCCTCGGCAGCCTGACCGCAGTGGTTGTCGACAACCACTCGGCCACCCACGGCTGGCCGGGCGGCGCGGCGGCCCGGTTCACGGTGAACGGCTGGACCGCCAGCACCGTCGACGGGCACGACCACGACGCGCTGCACACCGCCCTCACCGGCCAGCACCAGGACCGGCCGCACGTCGTCGTCGCGGTCGTCAGGACGGAGGAGTGACGATGCGCGACATCTTCATCGACACCACCGCCGAGTTGCTGACCGAGAATCCGCGTACCGCGCTGGTGCTCGCGGACATCTCCGCCGCCGCGTTCGCCCCGGCCGCCGCGCGGCATCCGGACCGGGTGCTCAACGTCGGCATCCGGGAACAGTTGATGGTCGGGGTGGCCGGCGGCCTCGCCCTCACCGGCCTGCGGCCGATCGTGCACAGCTACGCGCCGTTCCTCATCGAGCGGGCGTACGAGCAGCTCAAGTTGGACCTGGACCATCAGGCCGCGACCGCGGTACTGGTCAGCGTCGGAGCCTCGTACGACCGCGCGGCGGCCGGCCGGACGCACCTGTCCCCGGCGGACGTGTCACTGATCGACACCCTGCACGGCTGGACCGTGCACGTCCCCGGCCACCCGGCCGAGGTGCCCGCGCTGCTGCGGGACGCGGTGGCCGGCGACGGCTCGGCGTACCTGCGGCTCTCGGTACTGCGGAACGACCGGCCACGCGGCGGCGACGGCTCGCTCGCGGTGGTGCGGAATGCCGGGCCCGGGGCCCCGCTGCTGGTGGCGGTCGGACCGGCGCTGGACGCGGCGCTGGACGCGGTCGCCGATCTGCCGGTCACCGTGGCCTACACCCACCGGCCGCGACCGTTCGACACCGCCGGGCTGCGGGCACTGGCGGGAACCGAGGTGATCCTGGTCGAGCCGTACCTGGCCGGCACGTCCAGCCGGGTGGTGTCGGCGGCCCTGGTGGACCGGCCACATCGGCTGCTGGCGCTCGGGGTGGGAGGGACGGATCTACGTCGCTACGGCTCGCCCGAGGACCACAGCCGGTGGCACGGGCTGGACAGCGCAGGCCTGCGCCGTTCCGTCGACGCTTTCCTGGCCGGGGCGCTGCTGACCGTCGGTCGCTGAGCGGTCAGCGAGCCGGCGTGGTGGGACGGCGGCGGGCGCGTTCCCGGCCGAGGATCCAGATCGCCTCGACGCCGTCCTTCCAGGTGATCTTCTTGCCCTCTTCGCGGCCACGCGCCCGGTAGCTGATCGGCACCTCGTACGGCCGGATCCGGCGGCGCAGCAGCTTGCCGGTCACCTCGGCCTCCATGCCGAAGCCGCGCGAGCGCACCTCGAGCGACCGGTAGAGCGCCACCGGCATCAGCTTGAAGCAGGTCTCCAGGTCGCCGATGTACGAGTTGAACAGCACGTTGGCCGCCATCGTGACGCCCTTGTTGCCCATCACGTACCAGAAGCTGTAGGCGCTGTGGCTGCCGAAGGTGCGATTGCCGTAGACCACCGTGGCCCGCCCGTCGAGCACCGGGTCGAGCAGCTTGGGGATGTCCTGTGGGTCGTACTCCAGGTCGGCGTCGAGGATGACCATGTAGTCGCCCTCGGCGCTGTCCACCGCCGTCTTGATGGCCGCGCCCTTGCCGGCGTTGCGCTGGTGGGTGATGACCCGGAGGCGGGCGTCGTCGGCCCGACCGAGGATCTCGGCGGTGCCGTCCCGGCTGCCGTCGTCGACCACGACCAGCTCGATCTCGCAGGGATAGTCCACTGCCAATGCCTGCTTGAGGGCATCCGCGATGCGTTCTTCCTCGTTGTAGACCGGCATGAGGATCGAGAGCTTCACGGAAATCTCCACGGTGGCGACAATACGTCGGGCATAGCCTAGCCTGGCTGGTCAGCCGACGCCGGCCGCCACCGCCGGGCCGTCATCGTGGCGACTTCAGCCGGATGGTGTTTACTTCCCGCCATGTCGGCTGCCGGCTCTCTGCTCGCGGCGGTTCCTGCCGCCGCGGTGCTCCTGCTCACCGTCGCGACGAGGCCACGCGGGGTCGACGCGGTGGCGCCGCTGCGGCTCGCGGTGGTGCGCGCCGCCGTGCTCACGGGCGCGTACGCGGTGCTCGTCGTCGAGTTGCTGGGCGCTCTGCACGCGCTCACCCGACCGGCGTTCGTCGCCGCCTGGCTGCTCTTCCTGGCCGTCGCCGCGACGGCCGCGGGGCTGCGGTGGCGCCGGGTGAGTCGGCTCGCGCAGCCGTCCGCCGCGACACGCCGAGCGGTTCCGGTCGGCGCCACCGTGCCCGCCGGGCCCGGCCCGGAGACACCCGGCCCGCTCGCCGACGGCGGCGACGCCGGAAGTGACCCCGCGTCCCGGCGGGTCGGTCGGACGCCCGGCGGTCTGCTCGCCGTGGCGGTCGACACCTGGCGTACGGCGGGTCGGGGCGAGCGCCTGCTCGCCGGCGCGATCGGCGGGCTGGTCCTGCTGGAGTTGCTGGTCGCGTCACTGGCCGAGCCGAACAACTTCGACTCGCAGACGTACCACCTGCCCAAGGTCGAGCACTGGGTGGCCCAGAGCGACCTCGACTTCTGGGCCACCGCCATCCACCGGCAGGTGACCATCCCGCCCGGCGCCGAGTATCTGCTGCTGCACCTGCGCCTGCTCACCGGTGGTGACCAGCTGTACAACCTGGTGCAGTGGGCGGCCGGGGTGGGCTGCCTGCTGGTGGCGGCGCGGATCACCGCGCAGCTCGGCGGGGGCCGGCAGGCCCAGTTGATCACCGCGTTCGTACTGGCCAGCACGCCGATGGTGGCGCTACAGGCGACGAGTACGCAGACCGACCTGGTCTGCGCGGCCTGGGTGGCCTGCGCGGCGACCCTCGTGTTGGACGGGCTGCGCCGCCGAACCGGCTGGGGCAGCCCGCTCGCGCTCGGCGCGGCCACCGGGCTGACCGCGGTGACCAAGACCAGCGGTCTGATTGCGGTCGGTCCGCTGCTGGTGCTCTGGGGGTTGGCCCAGCTCCGGCTGGCGCTGGCCGCCGACCGGACACCGGCCGGCGCGACGGCGGTCGGTCAGGTGCGGCGATCGCGGCCGGCCGGCGGGGTGGCCCGCACCGTCGGCGGTTCGGTGCTGATCCTCCTGGTCGCGGCCATGGTGGTCGGGCCGTTCCTGGCCCGGGTGACGGCCGAGTTCGGGCACCCGTTGGGGCCACCCCGGCTGCGCGAGTCGATCCCGATGGAACGACACGACCCGCCGTCGATCCTGGTCAACGCGCTGCGGATCGGGCACACCGCGTTCGACACCCCACTGGCGCCGCTGCGCCGGCTGGGCGCCGAGGTGATCATCGGCGGGGCGGACGCGATCGGGGTCGACCCGCAGGACCGGGCGATCACCTTCGGCCGGGAGGTCTTTCCGGAGCCCGCCTGGTATCCGGACGAGGACCGGGTGGCGTTCCCACTCGCCGGTGCGCTGGCGCTGATCGGCGTGGCTGTCGCGCTCGTCCGGCCGCGCCGGATCGACGCCGGGCAGGCGGGGCCGTTGCGCGGGTACGCGGTGGTGGTGCTGGCCACCGTGCTGCTGCACACCTCGATGATCAAGTGGCAGCCGTGGGGCAACCGGCTGCTGCTCTACGCCCTGGTGCTCGCCGTGCCACTGGCCGGGCTCTGGCTCGACGCGCTCTTCCGCCGCCAGTTGGCGGCGACGGCGGCCGACGGAGCGGGTACCGGCCCTGGGCGGCGGTCGGTGGCCACGGTCGCGGCGGTCACCGTGCTGGCCACCTCGGCGCTGGCCGGGGTGCTGGCGCTGTCGTACGGCTTCCCCCGCCGGCTCGTCGGCAGCGGCTCGGTCTTCACCACCTCGGACTGGGACACCCGGTTCCTACGTCGCCCGCAGTGGGCCGACGAGTTCCGCTGGGCCGCCACCGAGGTCCGGGACAGCGGTGCGCGCCGGATCGGGCTGGTGCAGCAGAACGACAACTGGGAGTACCCGTGGTGGCTGCTGCTGCGGCAGCCGGACGGACGCTCGCCGGATCTGCTGGCGTTGCAGTCGGTGCTGCCGGAACGCCCGCCGGCCGACCCCACGTCGGTGGACGCGATCGTCTGCACCGGCAGCCAGCCGGCGTGCGCCAAGCTGGTCCCGGCCGGCTGGCGGCTGGAGTTCCGCGGCTACGTCGGGTACGCGCTGCCGCCCGGCCGCTGACCCGGGTCCGTGGAGGTGATCGACACGGTGTCGGCGATATCGCGGCATCGGGCCGACCCGGACACCCCGATATCGCCGACCCGGGGGTCGAGCATCCGCGCCACCGCGTGACGCGCCGCCCGGATCGTCCGATCCGGGCGGTTCTGCATCCCGCGCGCAAGGATCCGAAGCGCATTCACATCCGTTGATCGGCACGTTACCGTCTGGTAACTCAATCGACGTCCCGCGATTGAGCCGAAAGGAGTGCGTCGATGCCTGCTACCCCCGCCAGGCCCGAACGCGCGACCCGACGACGGGCCATCACCGTCGCCGTCGCCGTCGCCGCTCTCGTCCTGCCGATGCTCGCCGGACCCGCCGCCCCCGCCC
>NZ_RCVI01000413.1:0-17449 GCF_003667455.1 Micromonospora sp. CV4
CGGCAGCCCCGTCCAGCGCCAGCGGCGTGGCCGCCCCGCCGGCTCCGCCCGCCGGCGCCCAAGGGACGACCGAGCGCCGGCCAGCCAGCCCGCCGCCGGTGGTGCTGCCCAAGCGGCCGGCCGCGGCGCCCGGTGCGAAGCAGGTCGTCGAGGCGTTCAAGGCCGCCGGCCTGAAGGTTCCGCACCCGAAGGACCGCTCGATCGACTGTGGACCGGACGGGCTCGGCCTGGGCTGCTCCGAGCTGATCGCCACCGACGCCGTCACGGTGTACGTGTTCCCCGACGAGATCAGCGCGAGCGACATCGCGGAGACCTGGAGCGGCCAGTCGTACCGGCACGGCGCGGTGGTGCTCAACTACCTGCAGGCGAAGACCCCGGCCGCGGACCGCAGGCGCTACGAGAAGGTCCTCGCCGGCCTCCGCTGAGCACCGCGATCACCACCCGCCCCAGGGCGGCCACACCGGCAGTGACGAGAGCGGGTCAGCCGCGCAGGCGCAGGCCGCGCGGAGTGGCCCGGAAGCCGGCGGCGGTCAGGGCGTCGCGCAGCGGTGACGAGTGCACCGCCTCACCGTCGGCCCGCTCCACCGACATCGCGCCCAACGCTCCGGAGTGGACGGCGTCGGCGAGGGCCTTACCGGCCGCGGCGAGCGTGTCGGCGTCGTCGGTGAAGGAGAGCAGCGTGCGGCCGCCACGCTCCACGTAGAGCACCAGATCGCCGGCGACCTGCACCACCAGCGCGCCAGCCTTACGGCCGGCCCGGTGCCCGGTCGCCGGGGCGGCGCCGTCGCCGGAGTCGATCACCCGGTCCGGCCAGGGCAGCGCCGCGCCGTACGGGTTGGCCGGGTCGGTTGCGGCGAGCACCGTCGCCGGCCCGCCCCGGGACCGGGCACCGTCGGCCGGCTCGGCCAGCGCACGGAGTCGGTCCACCGCGCCGGGCACCGCGAACTGCGCCGCGCCCAGCCCCTCCACGAAGTAGCCGCGGCGGGCCGCGCCGCGCTCCTCCAGCGCCGACAGCACTGGATAGACCGCGGAGAACCCACCGACCACCTGCTCGGCCATGACCGCGCCGCGGGTGACCACCCCGTGCCGCTCCAGCAACACGTCGGCGAGAGCGGCGGCGCGACGGGTCGGGTCGAGGTCCCGTTCCGGTAGCCGCGACCAACGTCCGGCGACGGTCGGCGGGCCACCGCGGGTGGGCAGCGCCACCCGGCCGGGTCGTCGGTAGCGGGTGCGCGGCGCGGACGGCCGGGAACGGTGCGCCCCGCCGGCCCCGAGCACCGCGCGCAGCGGAGCGAGGGTGTCGTTGGTGAGGTGACCGGCCCAGACCAGGTCCCAGATCACCGCGGTCAGCGCGGCGTCGTCGGTCGAGGCGACCCGGTCGGCCAGTGGCCGGAAGAACAACGCCTGCCCGTCGCCGAGCGCGTCGAGCACCGCCTCGTGCAGCGGGGTCCGGGTCAGCGCCTCATCGGGCGGAGGGAGCAGCAGTGGGGCGGTGTCCGCGTACGCCAGGGTGACCCAGCCGTCGCCGCCGGAGATCGCCCCCGACCCGGCCCAGACCACCTCCCCGCTGGCGCACAACTCGTCGAGCTGGGCGGGGGAGTAGTCGGCGACCCGGCCGGGCAGCACCAGCCGCTCCAGCGCGGACGCCGGCACCGCCGCGCCCTGCAACTGCTCCACGGTGGCGGCGAGCGCCTCCACCCCTCGGGCGGACGACCCGACCTGCTGCCAGCGGGGCAGGAACGTGGCCAGCGCCCGGGGCGGCACCGGCTCGATCTCCCGCCGCAGCGCCGCGAGCGAGCGGCGGCGCAGCAGCCGCAGCACCTCCGCGTCGCACCACTGGGCGCCGGCGGAATCCGGGGTGAACTCTCCGGACACCACCCGACCGGTGGCGCCGAGCCGACGCAGCGTCTGCTCCACCACGAACACGCCGAGACCGAACCGGGCCGCGCAACTCGCGGCGGCGAACGGCCCGTGGGTACGCGCATAGCGGGCCACCAGGTCGCCGAGCGGATCGGCCACCGGTGCGAGGTACGCCTCGGCCACCCCGACCGGCAGCGCCACACCGAGCGCGTCGCGCAGCCGGGCCGCGTCCTCGACGCCCACCCAGCGCTGCTCACCGGCGATCCGGACCCGCAGCACCCGGCGGGCGGCCTCCAGCTCGGTCAACCAGGCCTCCGGCACACCCCGCTCGGTCAACTCGGCGTCGCTCAGGTCACCGAGCACCCGCAGCAGCTCGACGACGTCCTCCGCATCGCGGGGGCGGCGTTGCTCGGTCAGCCACCGCAGCTGCCGCTCGGTCTCGGTGAGCACGGCCGGATCGAGCAACTCGCGCAGGTCGACCCGGCCGAGCAGCTCACCGAGGAGCGTGGAGTCCAGGGCCAGCGCGGCAGCGCGCCGCTCGGCCAGCGGGGCGTCGCCCTCGTAGAGGAACGCACCGACGTAACCGAAGAGCAGCGACCGGGCGAACGGGGACGGCGCGCTGGTCTCGACCTCGACCAGCCGCACCTTCCGGGCGGCCAGGTCGCGCATCAGCCCGGCCAGCGCCGGCTGGTCGAAGACGTCCTGGAGGCACTCCCGGGCGGCCTCCAGGGTGACCGGGAAGTCGGCGTACTCGCGGGCCACGTCGAGCAGCTGCGCGGCACGTTGCCGCTGCTGCCAGAGCGGCTGTCGGCGACGCGGGTCGCGGCGGGGCAGCAGCAGCGACCGGGCGGCGCACTCCCGGAACCGGGCGGCGAAGAGCGCGGAGGTGCCCACCGACTCCTCGACCAGCTGGGCGATCTCGTCGGGCTCGAAAACCACCACGTCGGCGCCGGGTGGCTCGTCGGCCGTGTCCGGCAGCCGCACCACGATGCCGTCGTCGGAGGGCATCACCTGGGCGTCCACCCCGTACCGCTCGGCCAGCCGGCGGCCCACGGCGAGGGCCCACGGCCCGTTGACGCGGGCGCCGAGGACGCTGTGCACGGCCAGTCGCCAGTCGCCCAGCTCGTCGCGGAACCGTTCGACCACGATCGTGCGGTCGTCCGGCAGCGATCGGGTGGCCTCGCGCTGCTCGCGCAGGTAGGCCATCAGGTTGGCGGCGGCCCAGTCGTCCAGCCCGCCGTCGCGCAACGCGGCCAGCGCCGCCTCGTCGCTCTGCCGTAGCAGGGTGCGCACCCGGGCGCCGATGGCCCGGCCGAGCTCCACCGGCCGGCCCAGCTGGTCGCCCTTCCAGAACGGCATCCGGGCAGCCTGCCCCGGGGCCGGCGAGACCAGCACCCGGTCGGGGGTGATCTCCTCGATCCGCCAGGAGGAGGAGCCGAGCAGGAACACGTCGCCGACCCGCGACTCGTAGACCATCTCCTCGTCCAGCTCGCCGACCCGCGCGGCCCGCTCTGCCCCGGCCAGGAAGACGCCGAACAGGCCCCGGTCGGGGATGGTGCCACCGCTGGTCACCGCGAGCCGCTGCGCGCCGGGCCGGCCGGTCAGCACGTCGGTGGTCCGGTCCCAGACGAGCCGGGGCCGCAGCTCGGCGAAGGCGGTGGACGGGTAGCGGCCGGAGAGCATGTCGAGCACGGCGTGCAGCGCGGAGTCGGGCAACTCGGCGAACGGCGCGGCGCGGCGGACCAGCACGGCCAGATCACCGAGGCGCCACGGCTCCAGTGCCACCATCGCGACGATCTGCTGGGCCAGCACGTCCAGTGGGTTGCGCGGGTAGTGCAGCTCCTCGATCGCGCCGTCGGTCATCCGCTCGGCGACCACCGCGCAGGAGAGCAGGTCGCCCCGGTGCTTCGGGAAGACCACCCCGCGGGAGACCGCGCCCACCTGGTGCCCGGCCCGGCCGACGCGTTGCAGGCCGGCGGCCACGCTCGGCGGCGCCTCGATCTGCACCACCAGGTCGACCGCGCCCATGTCGATGCCCAGCTCCAGGCTGGAGGTGGCCACCACCGCCGGGAGCTGGCCCGACTTGAGCGCCTCCTCGATGTGCTTGCGCTCCTCCCGGGAGACGCTGCCGTGGTGTGCTCTGGCGATCACCGGCGTCGCTCCGGTGGCCGCGCCGGACTGGGCCATCACCTCCGCCGGTTGCCGGTTGTGGACCGGACCGGCCGGGCCATCCGCCGCCTCTTCGGCCGCCAGCTCGTTGAGTCGCGCACAGAGCCGTTCGGCGCTGCGCCGGGAGTTGGTGAAGACGATGGTCGAGCGGTGCTCGCCGATCAGCGAGAAGACCCGCTCCTCGACGGCCGGCCAGATCGAGGCGCGGCGCGGCCCGGGGCCGCCGAGGTCGTCCTCCGGTGGCGGCTCCTGCTCGTCCAGGCGGGTCATGTCCTCCACCGGCACCTGCACGCTGACCTCGATGGTCTTCGCGGTGGCCGGCTGCACGACGTCGACCGGTCGGGCGCCGCCGAGGAACCGGGCGCAGGCGTCGATCGGCCGGACCGTGGCGGAGAGGCCGATCCGTTGGGCCGGCGCGGGCAGCAGCTCGTCGAGGCGTTCCAGCGAGAGCGCGAGGTGGGCGCCGCGCTTGCTGCCGGCCACCGCGTGCACCTCGTCGACGATCACCGTCTGGACGCCGCGCAGTGAATCCCGCGCGGCGGAGGTGAGCAGTAGGAACAGCGACTCGGGCGTGGTGATGAGGATGTCCGGTGGGGTGCGGGCGAAGGCTCGTCGCTCGTCGGCCGGGGTGTCGCCGGTGCGCATGCCGACGGTGATGTCGGGCGGGGTGACGCCGAGCCGGGTCGCCGCCTGCCGGATGCCGGCCAGCGGAGCGCGCAGGTTGCGCTCGACGTCGACGGCGAGCGCCTTGAGCGGGCTGACGTAGAGCACCCGGCAGCGCTGCCGGGCCTCGGCCGGGGCGGGCTCGCGGGCCAGCCGGTCGAGGGACCAGAGGAAGGCCGCGAGCGTCTTGCCGGAGCCGGTGGGCGCCACCACGAGGGCGTTGCGGCCGGCGGCGACCGATCGCCAGGCGCCGACCTGGGCGGCGGTGGGGGCGGCGAAGGCGGCGTCGAACCAGGCACGGGTGGCCGGGCCGAACCCGGCCAGCACCCCGGCCGTGTCTGCGTCTGCGCCGGTCACCGGTCCATCGTGCCCCGCGGGTACGACAACGACGAGCGGCCCGCGGCGAAACGTGTCCGACTCGGAGTCATAAGCACTGGATGCGCGCTTAATGCGTTAAGTCTCACTTAACTGCTTGCTTGTGAGGAGCAACATAAAGTAACTTCACTCGCAACGCGAACCGGGGTGGGGGGATCGGATGGCCGGCGAGCAGCGGAATGTCGAACCCGGCACCGACGTGCTGATCCGCAAGGTCGACAGCCACCTCGCCACGCTCCGGGGCGGCCTGCACGGGCCGGAGCTGGAACTCGCCGAACGCCTCGCCCGCTGCCTACGTGAGCTGGTCATCTCCACCGCGCAGGCCAGCGCCGCCGACCGCGGCCAGGTGCGCGTCGCCGTCCACTACTTCGTGCTGCGCCGGGAGAGCCGCGGTCGACTGCTCTCGGTGCGGTCGCTGGCCGCCGCGGAGCGCGTGGTCGACAAGGTCGCCCGCCAGCTCGGTCGCGTCGACCTGCTGGCCGAGCTGCGCCGCGACCGCCCCGCCCCCGACGACGCGCTGCCCGTCGGGGACGCCCTGCTGCGCTGACGCCGGCCGCGGCTCGCCCGTCGGCCCCGCGCGCCCGCCTGCCGCGAACGAATTCCGGCAAAACGGCCCGAGGGGCGACGAACTGGCGTCTGATCGCTGCTAGGCGCCACCGCTGCACGGGCGTCGGCCACCTCGACCGGGAGCGCGGGTGCTGGTACTACTCATCCTCCATCTCGTGGCGGCACTCCTCGCGCCGCTGCTCGTGCGGTGGTGGGGTCCCCGTGCGTGCTACCCGCTGGCGCTGGCGCCGGCCGCCGCGTTCGGCTGGGCGGTGGCCCGTACCCCCGCCGTCGGCCAGGGCGGGGCGGTGGTCGAGACGTACCCGTGGATCCGGCAGCTGGACCTCGACATCGCGCTGCGGCTCACCACGCTGTCCTGGCTGATGACCATGCTGATCGGCGGCGTGGGCGCGCTGGTGCTGATCTACTGCGCCCGGTACTTCACCGCCGGCTCGATCGGGCTGGCGCGGTTCGCCGCGGTCCTGGTCGCCTTCGCCGGAGCGATGCTCGTCCTGGTCTTCGCCGACGACCTGCTGCTGCTCTACGTCGGCTGGGAGCTGACCACGATCTTCTCGTACCTGCTGATCGGGCACAGCACCGAACGGCGGTCCAGCCGGTGGGCGGCCGCGCAGGCGCTGACGGTCACCACGCTGGGCGGGCTGGCCATGCTGGTCGGGTTCATCCTGCTGGGCGAGCACGCGGGCAGCTACCGCTGGTCGGAGATCGCCGCACAGCCGCTGCCCGGTGGCGGCTACCTGGTCATCGCCGTGCTGCTGATTCTGGCCGGCGCGCTGTCCAAGTCGGCGGTGCTGCCGTTCAGCTCCTGGCTGCCGGTCGCGATGGCGGCACCCACGCCGGTCAGCGCCTACCTGCACGCGGCCGCCATGGTCAAGGCCGGCGTCTACCTGGTCGGGCTGCTCGCGCCGGTGCTGGCCGTGATCGGCCCCTGGCGACCCGTGGTGCAGGTCGCGGGCCTGGCCACCATGCTGGTCGGCGGCTGGGCGGCGCTGCGGCAGACCGACCTGAAGCTGCTGCTGGCGTACGGGACGATCAGCCAGCTCGGCCTGCTGGTCGTGGTGACCGGGTCCGGCACGCCGGACGCCGCGCTGGCCGGTACGGCGATGCTGCTGGCGCACGCGCTGTTCAAGGCGGCGCTGTTCCTGGTCGTCGGCGTCATCGACCACGGCGCCGGCACCCGCGACCTGCACGAGTTGTCCGGGCTGCGGCACTGGTCCCGACCTTTGTTCGTGGTCGCGGTGCTGGCCGCGGCGTCGATGGCCGGTGTGCCGCCGTTGGTCGGCTTCGTGGCCAAGGAGGCGGTCTTCGCGGCATTCACCGACCGGCCGGTGCTCCTCGCCGGTCTCGTCGCCGGAACGGTGCTCACCGTCGCGTACAGCGCCCGCTTCGTCTGGGGCGCGTTCGCCGACCGGCCGGGCGTGGCGCCGGTCCAGCCGGACCCGATCGCCGGGTCACTGCTGATCCCACCGGCGGTGCTGGCCGGCGTCGGGTTGCTCGCCGGCCCGGCTGCCGGACTGCTGGACGGCCTGCTGCGCCCGTACGCCGATCTGTTCGGCGACGTCCACGCCCACCTCGCGCTCTGGTCCGGACCGACCCCGGCGCTCGGCCTGTCCGCGCTGGCGCTCGCCGGCGGCGGCCTGCTCTTCGCGCTGCGCGGGCCGCTCGCCCCGATGCTGGCCCGGCTCCGCTGGCCGGTCAACGGCAACCAGGGCTACGAGTGGGTCGTGGGCCGGTTCGACCGGCTGGCCATCGAGGTCACCGGGGCGACCCAGCGCGGTTCCCTGCCGCAGTATCTGGGCGTCATCCTGGTCGCCCTGGTGCTGCTGCCCGGCGGGGCGATGCTCGCCGTCGGTCCCTGGCAGGCCCGGATCCCGCTCTGGGACAACCCGCTGCAACCGGTGGTCGTGCTGGTGATCGGGGTGGCCGCGGTGCTGGCGGTCGGCGCCCGCCGCCGGCTGACCGCGATGCTGCTGGTGGGGGTGACCGGCTACGGCAGCGCCATGCTCTTCGTCCTGCACGGCGCGCCCGACCTCGCACTCACGCAGTTCCTGGTGGAGACCGCGACCATCGCGGTCTTCGTGCTGGTGCTGCGCCGCCTGCCCAACCGGTTCTCGGCCCGCCCGCTGCGCCGCAGCCGGTGGGCGCGCCGGGCGATCGGGGTGGCGGTGGGCGTGGTGGCCGCCGGGCTGGCCCTCGTCGCCGCCGGCGCCCGCCGGGCGCCGGACATCTCCGCCGTCTTCCCGGACCTGGCGGTGGCCCAGGGGTACGGCCGCAACGTGGTCAACGTGACCCTGGTCGACATTCGAGCCTGGGACACCATGGGTGAGCTGGCGGTGCTGGTGGTGGCGGCGACCGGGGTCGCGAGCCTGATCTTCGAGCGGTCCCGCACCGGGCCCCGGCCGCGCCGGCCGGAGTCGGCCGGCCCGGCGAACCAGACCGACCGGCCGGTGTGGCTGCGCGGCGGCCCCACGCTGGACGAGGAGCGCCGCTCCATCGTGCTGGAGGTGGTCATCCGGCTGATCTTCCACACCGTGGTGCTCTTCTCCCTGTTCCTGCTCTTCTCCGGGCACAACGCGCCGGGCGGAGGCTTCGCCGGCGGGCTGGTGGCGGGCCTCGCCCTGGTGGTCCGCTACCTGGCCGGCGGCCGGTACGAGCTGGCGGAGGCCGCACCGGTCGGCGCCGGCACGGTCCTCGGCGCCGGGCTGGCCCTGTCGGTGGGTACGGGCGTGGTGGCGCTGCTGGCGGGCGGATCGGTGCTGGAGAGCGCGAAGGTCGACCGGTCCCTACCGCTGGTCGGCGACGCGCACCTGGTCACCTCGCTCTTCTTCGACATCGGCGTGTACCTGGTCGTGATCGGGCTGGTGCTGGACATCCTGCGCAGCCTCGGGGCCGAGGTGGACCGGCACATCGAGGCGGCCGGACCCGCCACGGGCGGGCTCACCGTCGGCAAGGGGGACCGGCCGTGAGCGCGAGGAGTGAGCCGGTTCTGCGAGCCCCGCAGTCGCGAACACAGGTGGCACCGTGACCGACAGCGGCGCCGGGCCCGTGCTGGTGCTGGTGCTCGCCGTCGGGGTGCTGGTCGGTTGCGGGGTGATCCTGCTGCTGGAGCGCAGTCTGACCCGGATCCTGCTCGGCGTGATCCTGATCGGCAACGGAGTCAATCTGCTGATCCTGCTGGGCGGTCGTTCCGGTGGGGCGCCGATCGTCGACACCGGCCCGGTGGACCGGATGAGCGACCCGCTGGCGCAGGCCATGGTGCTGACCTCCATCGTGATCACCTTCGGGTTCACCGCGTTCCTGCTCGCCGTGGCGTACCGCAGCTGGTACCTCAGCGGCGACGACGAGGTGCCCGACGATCTGGAGGACCGGCAGATCGTCAGCCGGGCCGAGCGCAACGACGTGGGCACCGTGGACCTCGGCGGGGAGGGCCCGGACGGCGACCCGGAGCAGGTCGATCCCGAGCCCGCCCGACGCCGGCTGCGGCGCGGGGAAGAGGCGTGATGGCCGGGCCGTGGGGGACGCGATGAGCCGGCTGCTGCCCCTGCCGGTGGTGCTGCCGCTGCTCGGCGCGGCGCTGACTCTGCTGCTGGCCGCCCGGCCCCGGCTCCAACGCGGGGCCAGCGTGCTCTGCCTGAGCGGCACCCTGACCGTGGCGCTGCTGCTGCTGGTGCAGGCGTACCGGCACGGGCCGGTGGTGATGGCGATCGGGGGCTGGCCGGCGCCGGTCGGCATCGTCCTGGTCGCCGACCAACTCGCCGCGCTGATGCTGGTGGTCTCCTCGGCGGTCATCCTCTGCGTGCTGCTGTACTCGATCGGCCAGGGCCGCAGCGAGATCGGCGAGACCACACCGGTGGTCATCTTCCACCCGACGTATCTGGTGCTCACCGCCGGCGTCACCAACGCGTTCCTCGCCGGTGACCTGTTCAACCTCTTCGTCGGCTTCGAGATCCTGCTGGCCGCCAGCTTCGTGCTGATCACCCTCGGCGGCACCGAGATCCGCATCCGCACCGGATCGACGTACGTGGTGGTCAGCATCCTCTCCTCGATGATCTTCCTGGCCGGGGTGGGGCTGGTGTACGCGGCCACCGGCACGCTCAACCTGGCCCAACTCGCCCAGCGCCTCGACGACCTGCCCGCCGGTGTCCGGCTGACCCTGGAACTGATGCTGCTGCTCGCGTTCGGCATCAAGGCGGCGGTCTTCCCGCTCTCGGCCTGGCTGCCGGACAGCTACCCCACGGCGCCCGCGCCGATCACCGCGGTCTTCGCGGGGCTGCTGACCAAGGTGGGCGTCTACGCGATCATCCGCACCGAGACGCTGCTCTTTCCGGGTGGGCAGGCCGACGAGCTGCTCATGGTCGTCGCCGGGCTGACCATGGTGGTCGGCATCCTGGGCGCCGTGGCCCAGTCGGACATGAAGCGGCTCTTCTCGTTCACCCTGGTCAGCCACATCGGTTACATGATCTTCGGAGTGGCGTTGAGCACCGTGGCCGGGCTCTCCGGCGCGATCTTCTACGTGGTGCACCACATCACCATTCAGACCACGCTGTTCCTGGTCGCCGGGTTGGTCGAGGAGCGGGCCGGCAGTACCGACCTGCGGCGTCTCGGCGGGCTGGCCCGGATCGCGCCGCTGCTCGGCGTGCTGTTCTTCGTCCCGGCGATGAACCTCGCCGGCGTGCCACCGTTCTCCGGCTTCCTCGGCAAGCTCGGGCTACTCCAGGCCGGGGTGGCGGCCGGCGGGCCGCTGCCCGCGGTGCTCGTCGGGGCCGGCACGCTGACCAGCCTGCTCACCCTCTACGTGGCCTCCCGGGTGTGGAACATCGCCTTCTGGCGGTCGCCCCAGCTGGACACCACCGAGCCGGCCGTCCGGCTGCCCGCGCTGATGGTCGGGGCCACGATGGCGCTGGTCGCGTTCGGGTTGGTGCTGACCGTGTTGGCCGGTCCGCTCTTCGAGGTCACCGCCGACGCGGCCACCGACCTGCGCTCGCGTACCCCGTACGTGCGGGCCGTGCTGCCGGGTGGCACACCGTGACCGACCCGACCGGCACGGCCCCGGGCGGCGCCGACGAGCCGGCCGCGCCACGGCGGCGCCGGCTCGGACGCTGGCGGGACCAGGCACTGGCGCTCGGCTGGCTGGTGGTGGTCTGGAGCCTGCTGTGGGGCGAGGTCAACTGGGCGAACCTGGCCGGAGGCCTGGTGGTGGGAGGCGCGGTGCTGCTGTTCTTCCCGCTGCCGGCGGTCACGTTCGCCGGCCGGCTGCGCCCTCGCGCGCTGCTGGGGTTCGCGTTCCGGTTCGCCACCGAACTGGTCGGCGCGAGCCTGCACGTGGCCCGGATCGCGGTACAGCCCGGCTACCGACCCCGCGGGGCGATCATCGGGGTGCGGCTGCGGGTGCCCACCGACCTGAACCTGGCGCTCACCGCGGAGGCGGTCTCGCTGGTGCCCGGCACGCTGATCCTCGAGGTGGACCGGGATTCCGGAACCCTCTACCTGCACGTGCTGGACACCCACGGGCCGGCGGACCTGACCCTGGCCCGGGAGCGCACCCTCGCCGTCGAGCGGCGGATCGTCCGGGCGGTGGGCTCCGCCGCCGAACTGCGCCGCGTCGAGACCGATCCTGTCGAGAAGGGAAACCTCCCGTGATCACGTTTCTGGCCGTCGTCCTCACCACCCTGCTGTCGGTGACCGCGCTGCTCGCGCTGACCCGGCTCTACCGGGGCCCGTCGCTGCTGGACCGGGTGATCGCCGCGGACATGCTGCTCGCCACCATGGTCGGCGCGGTGGGCGCCGAGGCGGCGGTCAACCGGCACGCCACGACGCTGCCCGTCCTGGTGGTGCTCTCCCTGCTCGGCTTCGTCGGCTCGGTGTCACTGGTCCGCTTCGCCGTCCGGGAGCAGGCATGATCGGGACGATCGCCGACTGGCTCGGCGCCGGGTGCCTGGTGGCCGGCGCGCTGCTCGCCCTGGCCGCCGGGATCGGCGTGCTGCGCTTTCCGGACACGCTGTCCCGGATGCACGCGGCCACCAAACCGCAGGTGCTCGGGGTGCTCCTGCTGCTGCTCGGCATCATGCTGCGGCAGCGGTCGAGGGCGGACCTCGGCATGATCCTGCTGGTGGCGGTCTTCCAACTGGCCACCGCGCCGGTCGCGGCACAGATGATCGGCCGGGCGGCGTACCGGGCCGGCCGGCTCGATCGGGGCCTGCTCGACGCGGATGAGCTGGCCGAACGGGGGCCGGGCGGCGGGACGGCGGGACCGGGGTGACGGCCCGGGCCCGCCGCTGGGGAACCGGACGATCGGCGCCTTCGGCCCACCCTCAGCGGAGTCCCAGCCAGCGCCGATAAAATGAGGGCATGATCGACTCGTCTGCCCAGGAGGGCAGCAGTAGCCAGCCGGGTCATGCCCGGCATAGTCCCGTTCCGACGACCCCGGGAGCCCTGAGCGACCCGTGTTGATCGTCGTCGGTCTCCTTCTGATCATCGTGCTCACCGCCGCCACCGGTTACTTCGTGGCGCAGGAGTTCGGCTATGTCGCCGTCGACCGTGGCAAGCTCCGCCAGCTCGCCGATGACGGCGACGCGGCCGCCGCCCGGGCCCTGACCGTCACCAGCCGGCTCTCCTTCATGCTCTCCGGTGCGCAGCTCGGCATCACCGTCACCGCGCTGTTGGTCGGGTACGTCGCCGAGCCGTACCTCGGTGGCGGCCTCGCCGACCTGTTCGGCCTCGCCGGCGTCGGCGACGCGGTCAGCCTGCCGCTGTCGGTGGCCCTGGCGCTCGTCATCGCCACCGTGGTCCAGATGGTCCTCGGTGAGCTGGCCCCGAAGAACCTGGCCATCGCCCGGGCCGAGCCGCTGGCCCGGGTGCTGAGCCGGTCCACCCTGATGTACCTCGCCGTCGCCGGGCCGGTGATCCGGCTCTTCGACCGCGCGTCGGTGCGGCTGCTCCGGCGGTTCGGCATCGAGCCGATCGAGGAGCTGCCCAGCGGCGCCACCCCGGCCGACCTGGAACAGATCATCGCCGAGTCCCGCGAGGAGGGCAGCCTGGACGCGGAGATGTCCACGCTGCTCGACCGGGGGCTGGATTTTCGCGAGCTGACCGCCGGCGAGGCCATGGTGCCCCGCGTCGACGTGCACACCGTACGGGCGCACGAGCCGGTGAGCCGCGTGGTCGAGCTGCTGGACACAGGCCACTCCCGGTTCCCGGTGCGCGGCGCGGAGGGCGTCGACGACCTGATCGGTGTCGTCGGCATCGCCGACGTGCTCGGCGTACCGCCGGGGGAGCGGGCGACCACCCCGGTGAGCGCGGTGGCCGGGCCGCCGTTGCTGGTGCCGGAGACGTTGCCGTTGCCGACGGTGCTCGACCGCCTGCGGTCCGGGCATCGGCAGATGGCCTGCGTGGTCGACGAGTACGGCGGCTTCGCCGGCGTGATCACGCTGGAGGACATCGCCGAGGAGCTGGTCGGCCCGATCCGGGACGAGGACGACCCACCGGAGCGGGCGCCCGCCCGGCAGGACGACGGGTCCTGGGTGGTGCCGGCCCGCTGGCGGATCGACGAGGTCGCCGACAGCACCGGCATCGCGCTGCCCGAGGCCCCGGAGTACGACACCCTCTCCGGCCTGGTCATGCGGGAGCTGGGCCGGGTGCCCGAGGTCGGCGACCGGCTGGAGATCAGCCTGCTGCCCGAGGGCGCCGACGCCGAGGACGGCGAGGCGGAACCCCGGGCGCTGGTCGAGGTGCTGGCCGTGGACCGGCACGTGGCCGACTCCGTGCGGTTGCAGTTGACCGAGCCGGGCGAGGTGCCCGCATGAGCCCCGGCATCGCGCTGTTCAGCTCGGTGATCCTGCTGGCGTTGAACGGGTTCTTCGTGGCCGCCGAGTTCGCCCTGGTGGCCAGCAAGCGGTACCGCCTGGAGCAGGCGGCGGCGAGCGGCGGCCGAGCGGCCCGGGCCGCGCTGGACGGCGTCCGCGAGTTGTCGCTGATGCTGGCCGGCGCCCAGCTCGGCATCACCCTGTGCACCCTGGGGCTCGGTGCGTTGGCCGAGCCGGCGATCGAGCACCTGCTCAGCCCGCTGCTGCACGCGGTGGGGCTGCCGGACGCGGCCAGCCACCTGATCGCCCTGATCTTCGCCCTCGGGTTGGTCACCTTCCTGCACCTGGTGGTGGGGGAGATGGCGCCGAAGTCGTGGGCGATCACGGACGCGGAGCGCTCGGCGACGCTGCTCGCGCTGCCGTTCCGCGCCTTCGCCCGGGTGGCCCGGCCGGTGCTCTCCGCGCTGAACGCGCTGGCCAACGCGATCCTGCGGCTGTTCGGGGTCAACCAGCAGGATCAGCTGGCCCAGGTGCACGGCCCGGACGAGCTGCGGATGCTGCTGGAGCAGTCCCGTGAACACGGGCTGCTCGGCGCCGAGCAGCACCAACTGCTCACCAGCATGTTGGAGTTGCAGGGCACGTCGGTGGCGCAGGTGATGGAGCCGTTCTCCACCATGGTCACCGTCCGTCGGGACGACCCGGCCGAGCGGATCGAGCAGGTCAGTCGGGACAGCGGCCGGTCCCGGCTGGCGGTGCTGGACGCGGCCGGCGACGTCTGCGGCCTGGTGCACGTGCGGGAGGCGGTGCGGGTGGTCACCACCGGGCGCGTCGCCACCGCCGGTGAGCTGATGACGCCCGCGTTCACGCTGCCCGCGACGTCCACGGTCACCGAGGCGGTGGCCGCGATGCGCGCCCGGCAGTCCCAGCTCGCGCTGGTCCGCAACGGCGGCGGCCCGGCCCGGCCGATCGGCTTCGTCGCCCTGGAGGACCTGCTGGAGGAGGTCATCGGCGAGTTCGACGACGAGACCGACACGGTGCCGCGCGGGCGACGGTTGCGCTGAACCGGAGGGGTGGTCCCTCTTCGCGGAAGTCGAGGTGACCGAGGCCGGGGTCCGCGACAGTTGAGGTGGCCTCGTCGGGGCTGGTGTGGCTGGAAGCGTGGCCTGGTGGGGGGCGCGGTGCGGCTGACGGGGGTGTCCCGGGAGTCCGGCTGGACCGGGCTGTCCGTGCAGACCACGCTTCCCAACCCGAGCACCCGTCCGGGCCTGCGCCTGCCGGGGCGGGTGACGTTGGCGGCGGGGCCGGACGACGTCCTGGTGCGGCACATCCGGCTCGGCCTGGTCACCACGGTCGAGCCGGACGATCCGGCCGCCGCCAAGCGGCTGGTGCAGTTCTTTCAGCTGCCGATCGCCGGCCGGTTCGTCGTACCGGCCGGTCGGCGGCGGGCGGTCGACTTCGCGTTGCCGCTGCCGTGGGAGACCCCGGTGACCATCTTCGGTGCGGTGCCGCTGCTGAGCCTGCGGATGGGGCTGCGTACCGAGGTCTCCGTCGACCCGGAGCTGGATCAGGGGGCGATGGTGCCGGTCTTCGTGCACCCGATCCCGACTCAGCAGCACGTGCTGGCGGCGTTGGAGACCCTGGGTTTCATGATCCGCCAGGCCGGGTTGCAGGAGGGTGGGCTGCCCGGGGTGGCGCACACCCTGCCGTTGCACCAGCGGTGGGGGTACTGGGTGGCGCCGCTCTACGCCGGCCCGATCACCGAGCTGGAGGTGATCTTCGTGACCAACTCGGCGGGCCTGGAGGCGATCTTCTGGCTGGACCGCCGGCTCGCGCTGGCCGGGATCACCCACCAGAGCATCAGCCGGTTCCGGATCTGGCACGCGGGCGCCGACCGGCGGGACTGGGTCGCCACCGTGGACGGCTGGCTGCGTCAGGCGATCAACCGGCACGCCGCGGCGGCGGCGCACGCCGACTGGTCCGCTCAGCTCAACGAGTCCCCCCACGTCAGTCGCCACCCCGACGAGCCGGTCCGGCCCGGCTACGGCCTCGGCGGCACCGCCGGCGCCGCCGGGGTCGGTGGCGGTGGAGGCGGGGGTGACGGCACCTGACCCGGACGGGTCAGCCGGCGCTGGCGGTGGCCAGTTTGAGGCTGAAGGCGAGAAAGAGCGCGGCGACGGCGGTGGTGCCGCCGGCGGCGAGGCGGCGACGCTGGCGGAACTGCGCGGCCAGGAAGGTGCCCGCGAAGATCAACGCGGTCAGGTAGATCGCGCTGGTCGCCTGGGCGATCAGCCCGAGCAGCAGGAACGACAGCGCCGGCCAGGCGTAGCCGGGGTCGACGAACTGGATGAAGAACGAGATGAAGAACAGGATCGCCTTCGGGTTCAGCAGGCTGATCACCAGCGCCTTGCGGAACGGGCTGCGCATCGCCGCCGGCTCCGCGGCGTCGATGAGCCGCGGCGTGCTCGGGTCGTTGCGGTCGCGCCAGCGTCGCCAGGCGCCGCGCAGCATGGTCACCCCGACATAGGCCAGGTACGCGGCGCCGGCGTACTTGATCACCAGGAACAACGGTGGGTACGCCTTGAGCACCGACGCCACCCCGGCGGCGGAGAGGAACATCAGCACCCAGTCGCCGACGAACACCCCACCCGCGGCCCGGTAGCCCGCCCCCACGCCCCGCTTTGCCGCGGTGGAGAGCACGAAGAGCGAGTTCGGCCCGGGCAGCAGAATGATCGCCACGGTGCCCAGCACGTACGTCCAGATGTCGGTGATCCCCAGCACGCCCGCCATCATCACGCCACCGGTGCCGTCCGGCGAAGCCTTTCCCGCAGCCGGAGCTGTGCGTTCGGCCACTCGTCGACGGTCATCGCGTACTGCACGGTGTCCCGCCAGGAGCCGTCCGGGCGCTGCCGGTGCATGCGCAGCACCCCTTCCCGGGTGGCGCCGAGCCGCTCGATGGCGGCCTGCGAGCGTTCGTTGCGGATGTCGGTGTGCCAGGCGACCCGCACCGCGCCCAGCTCGTCGAAGGCCCGGGTGAGCAGCAGCAGCTTCGCCTCGGTGTTGATCCCGGTACGCCACCACGGCCGGCCGAGGAACGTGTGCCCGATCGCCACCGCCCGCCGTTCCGGGTCGATCTCGTAGTAGGAGGTGGTGCCGACCACCGCCCCGGTCACCGCGCAGCGCTGCACCCAGGGCACCCGCTCGCCGCGGTGCTGGGCGGCCAGCGCGGCGGCGATCACCTCGGCGGTCCCGGCCGGCGTGGTCGGCAGCGCCACGTTGAGGTGGCGCCAGACCTCCGCGTCGGCGGTGGCGGTGTGCAGCTCGTCGGCGTGTGCCAGGTCCAGCGGCTCCAGCCGGACGTGCTCGCCGGCCATCGCGGCCGGGTCGTGCCAGGGCGTGCGGGCCGTCCGCAGGTACGCCGGCAGCGGCGCGGTGACCCCGGCGGCTGTTTCCGGCAGGCCGGGGGTGAGCCGCAGCGGCAGCACGCCGGCCCAGTGCGGCAGGTGCAGGTCGGCCTCGTCCTCGCGGACCCCGCCGGTGCGGGCCCGGACCGACACCTCGCGCAGGGGCAGCGCCAGCACGGCGGTCTCGGCCAGCTCCCGCCGGTTGGGCGGGCGGCTGGCCGCGCTGCGTCCCGCGCCGACCTTCTCCACCAGCGCGGTCAGCATGGCGGTCTTCTCCCGCTCGTCGGTGACCAGGCGGGCGGTGCCGAGCGCGACCACCGAGCGGTAGTTGGCGCTGTGGTGGAACTGGGAGCGGGCGTAGACGAGCCCGTCGAGCAGCGTCACGGTGACGCAGACCGGCAGCCCGTCGCCCCGGGCGGCGAGCAGTGGCCGGCTGCCGGTGGAGCCGTGCAGGTAGAGCGTGTCGCCGATGCGCACGTGCAGGGTGGGCAGCACCCGCGGCTGACCGTCGACGGTGAACCCGAGCGCGCAGTGGTACGCCTCGTCGAGCACGGCGTGCGCGGCGGCCCGGTCGTAGCTCATCCGGTCGCGGGAGCGGGTGGGGGTGGTCCGGGC
>NZ_RCVI01000333.1:0-17411 GCF_003667455.1 Micromonospora sp. CV4
CCCTGGTGGCAGGCCCGGGCCGCGCTGGCCGCCGCCGCGCTGGCGCTGGTCGCGCTGCTCGCGACGCGTCGCCACCGGGTGGAGCTGATCGGGTACGCGGTGAGCGGCGCCGCGGTCGCGGTGAGCGTGCCCGGGCTGGCGCCGCTGGTCGTGGCGGGGAACGAGCCCCTCGCGCCGTACGCCGCGCTGGCGGCTCTGGGCGTCGCGCTCGTCGCCCGCTGGGACCTGCCGGCGGTGGGCGGCCAGCCGGACGGGTCGGCGGAGCAGGCCACCGCGGGAGCGTCGGCAGTCGGCGACCGTGAATCGGGAAGTTCGGCGGTCGGGGCGTCCCCGCTGACCGGTCGGTCGGGCCTGCTGGCGGTGGCCGGCGTCGTGCTGGTGGCGGTCGCGGTGCTGGCCGCCCTGCCGGCGCTGCTCACCGCGCTCACCGCCCCGTACGGCAGCCGGGGCCCGGTCTGGTCGGGAGTTCCCACGGTCGTCGCCGACCCGACGGCGCTCCCCGCCGCGCTGGCGCTGGTCGTGCTGGCGGTGGCCGCCGTGCTGGCGGTTCGGGGAGTCCGCCCGCCGCTGCTGCGTGCGCTGCCGTTCGGCGCGGCCGCGCTGCCGGTGCTGCTCGTCGCGGTCGGTGCCCCTTGGCCGGTGCTGCCGGCCGCCGTCCTGCTCGCCGGGGTGGCCGCGCTGGTGCTCGCCGCGCTGGCCGCACCCCGGCCGGCGCTCGCGCCGATCGCCGTGCCGGTGGGGGTGGTGCTGACCGCGGCCGGCGTCATGGGGCTGCTGGCCACCCGGGCCGGCACCCTCGCCGCCGAGAGCGCGCTGCTGGTGGCGGTGGTGGTCGTCGCCGTCGGGGCGCGGACCGTCGAGGTGCGCGTCGCCGGTTGCCTCGCCGCGGTGGGAGCGGCGTCGGCGCTGACGGTGACCGCTCCGCTCGCCGGAGGAATGCCGCTCCGGGCGGCCGCGTACCCGCTGCTGGCGGTGGCCGCTCTGGTCCTGGCGGTCGCCGCCGTGATCAGCCCGCCGGAGGCTGCCCGAGGGAGTTCGTCGGCGCGGGCCCGGGTCGGACGGGTGCTGGACGGTGCCGCGCAGGCGGTGGCGCTGGTGGCGGTGCTGCTCGCCGTCGAGGTGGCGCGGCACATCGCGACCATCTGCGTGCTCTGGGGTGTGGCCGTCGCGCTGCGGCTGCTGCGCCGGGGCGAGCCCGTCGCCCGGCGGTGGACGTTCGCCGCCATCGCCTGCGGCAGCGAACTGCTGGCGGCGTGGGTGCTGCTGGCAGCCGGCGGGGTGACCGTGCTGGAGGCGTACACCCTGCCGGCCGCGGCGCTCGCCCTCGGCGCGGGCCTGCTGGCACTGCGCACCCGGCCCGATCTGACCAGCTGGCCGGCGCTCGGCCCGGGGCTGGTCGCGGCGTTGCTGCCGAGCTTGCTCTCGGTGCTGGCCGGGCCGGACCCGCAGCCGTGGCGGCGGCTGCTGCTCGGCGCGGCGGCGCTGGGCGCGGTGCTGGCCGGCGCCACCCGCCGCTGGCAGGCGCCGGTGCTGCTCGGAGGCGGGGTGCTGGCGGCACTGGCGTTGCACGAGCTGGCCCGTGGCTGGGACCTGCTGCCCCGGTGGATCTACCTGGGCGTCGGCGGGCTCGCGTTGATCGGGCTCGCCGCGAGCTACGAACGGCGGCGGCGCGACCTGGCCCGGCTGCGCGACGTGGTGGCCCGACTGGGCTGAGCCGAACCGGGGGTAGGGCTCGCCCTACCCCCCATTCGGGGGTTGTCAGGGTTACTCAAAGCAACCCATACCGGGAGAGTTGACAGCGAGCCCGGGCCACCCCGGTACGGGCGTGAGCGGGAACGGGAGCAGTCCATGGCGCTCGGAGCGGTGGCGGAACCGCCGGTACGACGGCGAGGCAGTGACTACGCACAGTTGTCCCGGAGGATCAGCCAGGCGGGCCTGCTGGAGCGGCGTCCCGGCTGGTACGTCGCCCGCATCCTGCTCACCCTCGGCGCCTTCGTGGCCGGCTGGGTCGCCGTGTTCCTCGTCGGCGACTCCTGGTGGCAGCTGCCGCTGGCGGCCGTGATGGCGGTGGCCACGACCCAGGTCGCGTTCCTCGGTCACGACGCCGGGCACCGCCAGATGTTCCGCCGACGCGGTCCCAGCGAGCTGGTGGGGCTGTTCGCCGGCAACCTGGCGGTGGGACTCAGCTACGGCTGGTGGGTCGACAAGCACAACCGGCACCACGCGAACCCGAACCACGAGGACGAGGACCCGGACGTCGGCGCGGGAGCCCTGGTGTGGACACCGGAGCAGGCGCTGGAGACCCGGGGGTTCGGCCGCTGGATGGCCAGGCGGCAGGCGTACTTCTTCTTCCCGATGCTCCTGCTCGAGGGGCTGAACCTGCACGTGGCGAGCATCCGGGCGATCGTCGGCCGGGGACCGGACGGCCGGTACACCACGCCGATGCGGCACCGGGCGGTCGAGGCGGGCCTGCTTCTCGCGCACACCGCCGGTTACGTGGCGCTGCTGCTGGCGGTCATGTCGCCGGGTAAGGCGCTGCTCTTCGCCACCGTGCACCAGGCGCTGTGGGGCCTCTACATGGGCTGCGCGTTCGCGCCGAACCACAAGGGCATGCCGATGCCGACCGCCGAGGACGAGCTGGACTTCCTGCGCAAGCAGGTGCTGACCTCCCGCAACGTGCGGGGCAGCCGGATCGTGGACACCGCGCTCGGTGGGCTCAACTACCAGATCGAGCACCACCTGTTTCCGAACATGCCCCGGGCCAACCTGCGCCGGGCGCAGCCGATCGTCCGCGCCTACTGCGTCGAGCAGGGCATCCCGTACGCCGAGACCGGTCTGGTCGAGTCGTACCGGCAGGCGCTCGGCCACCTGCACGAGGTTGGCCGGCCGCTGCGCGGCTGAGCACGAAGGCCGGGGCGCGGCTGAGGACGTACGTGGCGGGGGTGGTGCCGTGGGCACCGCCCCCGCTTCGTCGTGCCGGGCCGACCGACACCCCGCCACCGCTGGTCGATGCCGCTCGCCGGCCCCGGTAGGGTCGGCGCATGGCAGACCTGCTCACCGCGGAAGCGGTGCGAGAAGACCTGGGCGGGCTGACGGGCTGGTCCGGTGACGGCACCGGGATCACCCGCACGGTGGAGCTGTCCAGCTTCCCGGCGGCCATCGCCGTGGTGGACCGGGTGGCGATGGTGGCCGAGGAGCTCGACCACCATCCCGACATCGACATCCGATGGCGGACCCTGACCTTCCGCTGCGTCACGCACTCGGCCGGTGGGGTCACCCACCGTGACATCGAGCTGGCCGGGCGGATCGACGACATCGTCCGGAGTGCGGCATGAGATTCGAGATCAGCAAGGTGCTGGACGCCATCGAGGGCCGCGTCTGCACGGACCCGTCGCTGGCCCGGGCGGTGCTCGACCTGGCGGAGGTGATCCGCTACCAGGACCTCGACGGCGGCCGGCCGGCCAGCCTGCTGCGGCTCGGCATGGTCATCGACGCGCTCTCCCGCGAGTTGGAGGAGGACAGCGTCCAGGTGTACGCGGTGGTGCACCGTGCCCTGCTGTCGGACGCCGACCTCACCTCCAACGAACGGATGGTGGTCCGCCGCTGGGCCGACGACGGGCTCGTCGAGGTGCTCGACAACCCGGGCGACCGGATGCTGGAGGTCGCCGACCTGCTCGGGCTGCCGGTGCTCAGCCGGGCCCGCTTCGACGGGCTGCGTGGGCGGTTCCCGTGGCTGGTCGAGCAGCCCGGTCGGGTGCTCGCCCCGGTGCCCGGCGCGGGCGGACCGGCGTTCATTGCGCACGTCGGCGGCGGGCACGCGCCGGTCGCGGGCAAGCGCTCGCCGACCGGGGCCAAGCTGCTGGCCCGCCAGTGGCGCTGCCCGGAGTCGGGCTGCGCCCTGTTCGGCAGCGGTGGTGGGGGCGGCGCCTTCGCCGACCTGGCCGGAGGGGCGGACCGCAGCCCGGCTGGGCAGCCGCCGCCCGCGCTGCGCGGCGGCGTACCGACCTGCCCCCGGCACGGCGTACGCCTCGGTGACGGCGGTCCCCGGCCACGCAGCGAGGTGCTCGCGGTGCGGGTCGGCGGCCTGGTCCGGCGGCGCTTCGTGCTGACCGAGGACCAGCCGGTGGTGGCCGGCCGTGCACCCGAGCAGGACGGCGGGATCATGCTCGGGCAGTGGCTGAACGACGAGGCCCGGCGGTGGATCAGTCGGGGTCACGTCCACTTCGAGCTGCGGGTCGGCGAGATCATCGTGACCGACGTGAGCACCAACGGCTCCGGCATCCGACCGGCCGGTTCGATGGCCGAGTCGGACCGGATCCCCCTGGCGCCGCAGCAGTCCCGGGTGTTGGGCGAGAACGACATGGTGGAGCTCTACCCCGGGGTGCAGATCGGCCGCGCGGAGGAGTTGCCGACCGGCGCCCCGTTCACCCCCACCTCGGTGATGGCCGAAGCCCCGACGATGGCCATGCGCCTGCCCCGTCCCTGACGCGAGAAGGCGGGCGCCGGAACTCCGGCGCCCGCCTTTCACACGTTGCGGGTCAGCTGGCCAGCACCTCGGCGAGCCGGGCCACCGCCAGGTCGATCTCCTCCTCGGTGATCACCAGCGGCGGGGCGAGCCGGATGGTGGAGCCGTGCGTGTCCTTGGCGAGCACGCCGCGCTCGGCGAGCCGCTCACACGCCTCCCGCCCGCTCATCAGCGCCGGGTCGATGTCCAGACCGGCCCACAGACCGCGGACGCGCACCGCGACCAGGCCCTTGCCGACCAGCCCCTCCAGGCCGGCCCGCAGCCGCTCGCCCAGCTCGGCCGAGCGGCGCTGGAACTCGCCGGTGGCCAGCAGCCGGACGACCTCGATCGCCACCGCGCAGGCCAGCGGGTTGCCGCCGAAGGTGGAGCCGTGCTGGCCGGGCTTGAGCACGCCGAGCACGTCGGCGTTCGCGGCCACCGCGGAGACCGGCACGATGCCGCCGCCGAGCGCCTTGCCCAGCAGGTACATGTCCGGCACGACGCCCTCGTGGTCACAGGCGAAGGTCGCACCGGTACGCCCCAGACCGGACTGGATCTCGTCGGCGATGAAGAGCACGTTGCGCTCGGTGCACACCTCGCGCACGCCCGGCAGGTAACCCTCCGGCGGCACCACGACGCCCTGCTCGCCCTGGATCGGCTCCAGCAGCACGGCCACGGTGTTCTCGTCGATGGCGGCGGTCAGCGCCTTCAGATCGCCGTACGGAACCACGGTGAAGCCCGGGGTGTACGGCCCGAAGTCGGCGCGGGCGTCCTCGTCGGTGGAGAAGCTGACGATGGTGGTGGTCCGGCCGTGGAAGTTGCCCTCGGCCACCACGATGTTGGCCTGACCGGCGGGCACGCCCTTGACCTGGTAGCCCCACTTGCGGGCCACCTTGATCCCGGTCTCCACCGCCTCGGCGCCGGTGTTCATCGGCAGCACCAGGTCCTTGCCGCACAGCTCGGCCAGCTCCCGGCAGAAGTCGGCGAACTGGTCGTGGATGAAGGCCCGGCTGGTCAGCGTGAGCCGGTCCAGTTGCGCGTGCGCGGCGGCGATCAGCTGCGGGTGCCGGTGGCCGAAGTTGAGCGCCGAGTAGCCGGCCAGGCAGTCCAGGTAGCGGCGGCCGTCCACGTCGGTGAGCCAGGCGCCCTCCGCGGACGAGATCACCACCGGCAGCGGGTGGTAGTTGTGCGCTGTCCAGCGCTCGGCGTCCCGGACCGCTCCCGGCGTCCGCAGGATGTCATCCACGATCACTTGCTTGCCTTTCCCTGACGGAGTCGCAGCGTGCAACACTTCGGTCCGCCGCCGGCCTTGCGCAGCTCGGACAGGTCGACGCCGATGGTCTCGTAGCCCCGGTCGCGCAGCTTGGCGGCCAGGTCGGTGGCCTGGGCGGGCAGCACCACGTGCCGCCCGTCGCTGACCGCGTTCAGCCCCAGCACCTCGGCGTCGGCCATGGTGGCGTGCACCGCGTCGGGGAAGAGCCGGCGCAGCACGGCCTGGCTGCCGGGGGAGAACGCCTCGGGCAGGTACGCCACGGTCCGCTCGTCGAGCACGGTCAGCGCGGTGTCCAGGTGGTAGAAGCGCGGGTCGACCAGCTGCATGGTGATCACCGGGTAGCCGAAGACCTCCTGCAACTGGGCGTGCGAGGCGTGCGCGGTGCGGAAGCCGGTGCCGGCCAGCAGGTGGTCGCCGGCCAGCAGGACGTCGCCCTCGCCCTCGTTGACGTGCTTCGGGTCGTACATCTCGAAGCCGGCGGCCTCGAACCAGGCCCGGTACGCCGGCGCCTCGTCGGCGCGCTGCGGGTCGCGGAACTGCACGGCCATCGCCTTGCCGTCGATCACGGTGCCGCCGTTGGCGGCGAAGACCATGTCGGGCAGGCCGGGCACCGGAGTGATCTCCTCGACGGTGTGGCCCAGGTCGCGGTACGTCTGGCGCAGCTGCTCCCACTGCCGGACGGCCAGCGCGGCGTCGACCGGCGCGCTCGGGTCCATCCAGGGGTTGATCGCGTAGTCGACGGCGAAGTACGTCGGCCGGCACATCAACAGGCGCTGGCTGGTGGCGTCCATCGTCATTGTGGTGCTCCCAGGGGTCGGGCGCGCCCGGCCACCGTGGCCCACGGGCTGGCGCCGTTGCTCAACGTTATGCGGCGTCAGCGGCAGGATCCACCACCGAGGCTTGCGCGGACCGGACATTCGTTGCGTCTGGCCGGTCCGCCGCTGCGATTCGTTGCGTGGATGGCCCGACGGACCCTGGAAACGCCTCGGGGCCCGGCGAACCGGGCCCCGGAAACACTTCAGGGGCGGCGAACCGCCGCCCCTGAAAGGGTGTCGCCCGGCCGGTGAACCACCGGAGAGTTCGGGCTACCGGCGAACCGCCGGCTTTCGCCGGTGCATCACCGGCGAGCGGGACAGTGCCCGCTAGAAGCGATCGACAAACTGTGAGTCGAGCCACTCGCGGAACCGCTGCACCCAGTCGCCGTCGGTGGTCGGCCAGTCGAACTGACCGGTCATCGCCAGCACGCCGAGCACCACCGCGGCCAGCCCGATCAGCACGCCGAACAGCGCGTCGGTCTTGCCGGCGATGTGCCGGCGGCGGGTGGCGATCAGACCGAGCACCGCGAGCACCGCGCCGAGGGCGCCGAGCCCGATGCCGTACCCGGCCAGGGTGCCGGTCAGCACGAAGAGCGCGCCAACGACCGCCACGATCAGGCCGAGGGTGGCGAGCAGGCTGGCCCGCGGCTTCGGGCCGCGCGTCACCGGCGGCTCCGGCGCGGTCCGGTCCGGGGTCGGGTCGACCGGGCGTTCGGTGGTGACCCGGTCGCTGGTGTCGTGCCGCCGGGTGGTGTCGAGGTCGGCGTCCCGCTGCGCGGTGCCTACCGTCGTCGGCGTGGTGCCGGTCCGGGCGTCGGTGTCCGCCAGCGGCCGGGCGGTGCCGGGCCGCGGTTCGGTGTCCACCGGCTGCCGCGTGCTGCCGGTCCGCGGTTCGGTGTCCGTCGGTCGGCCGGTGGCGGCGCGGGCCACCGCCGCCCGCTCGCTGGCCCGCCGCTCGGCCTCGCCGACCTGGCCGCCGGTCGCGCTGGGCTGGTCGCCGGTCGCGCCGGCGCTGCGGTACGTCGTCTGGTCGGCGTCCCGGTCGGTGACCACCGGGCTGCCGACGCCGTCGTCGGAGCGGCCCGGCTCGGTGACCGGGGCGTCACGGCCGTCCACGCGGCCGTCGAGGTTCTCGTCCCGCGTCGGTGCCGGCTCGGACCGGCGGGACAGCGAAGGAATCCTGACCACTACACACCTCCTGATGAAATGCGTGGTGGCCGACGCAACGGGTGGCACCCACGCGGTACCGCCCTGAACTACCCACCTGGGCGTTTCCTGACACCAATCCTGGGTACGGCCGCCCGAACCGGCCTTGATCCACTCGGTTTCCTGCACGTCGGGGTGTCCTGCTCACCCGGACACCCCGATTTCCGCAAACCCGAGTCGATCAACACCTCGGCGGCGCTGATCACCGGCCCGGGCGGCGCTGATCACCGGCCCGGGCGGCGCTGATCACCGGCCCGGGCGGCGCTGATCACCCGCCCCGGCGGGGCTGACTATCCTTGGCAGCCGTGCCAGAGGGACACACGATCCACCGCCTGGCGGCCCGGCACGCCGAGCTGTTCGCCGGGGACAAGGTGCACGCCGCCAGCCCGCAGGGCCGCTTCGCCGAGGGCGCCGCGCGGCTCTCCGGGACCGTGCTGGAGAGCACCGAGGCGTACGGCAAGCACCTGCTGCACCACTACGCCGGCGAGTTGACGCTGCACGTGCACCTCGGGCTGTACGGGAAGTTCACCGACGGGTCGGGGGAGCCGCCGGAGCCGGTCGGTCAGGTGCGGCTGCGACTGGTCAGCGACCGGCACTGGCTGGACCTGCGCGGGCCAACCGCCTGCGAGCTGATCACCCCGCCCGAGGTGGCCGCCCTGCGGGACCGCCTCGGGCCGGACCCGCTGCGCGCCGACGCCGACCCGCAGCGGGCGTACGCCCGGATCTCCCGCAGTGCGACACCCCTCGCCGCGCTGCTGCTGGACCAGTCGGTGGTGGCCGGCACCGGTCTGATCTTCGTGACCGAGGCGCTCTTCCGGGCCGGGCTGCCGCCGACGATGCCGGGTCGGCAGTTGACCAGGGCCGACTGGGACACGCTCTGGGCCGACCTGGTCGGGCTGATGCGACTCGCCGTCGAGCACGGCCGGATCGACACCGTGCGCGACGTGCACCTGCCGGAGGCGATGGGCCGTCCGCCCCGGGTGGACCGGCACGGCGGCGAGGTGTACGTCTACCGCCGCCCCGGCGCACCCTGCCACGTCTGCGGCACCGAGGTCAGCCGGGGCGAGCTGGCCGGCCGCAACCTCTACTGGTGCCGTACCTGCCAGGCCGGCTGAGCGGGCGCGACCGTGCCGTGCGCCGGATCGTGGACGGCTCGGGCGGTCAGTCGCCGTCGAGCAGCCAGCGGACCACCTCGACCTGGTGCGGGAGGACGACGTCGTCGGCGATGCTCCAGGCCAGCGTGTGCCCGATCGTCCAACCCCGGACGCGCTCGGCGTCCAGTCCCAGCTCGGTGCTGAGCCGGTCCAGCCGGTGCCGGACGGCGGCCGGTGAGTGGCCCAACTCCCGGCCTCGCACCATCGGCACGACGGAGAACTCCCGCTCGCCGGTCAGCGGCTTCGGGTCGATGGCCAGCCATGGTTCCCGGTCGGCGGCGAGCACGTTGCCGGCGTGCAGGTCCTGGTTGACCAGCACCTGTTCGCCCTGGCTGGACGCCAGGCCGGCGAGCAGGTCGAGTGCCGCGTCGAGCAGTCGCCGCTCGTACGGTCGGCCGGCCCGTTCCCAGTTGCCGGGCATCCGGTCGATCCAGCCGGCGGCCTCCTCGGCCAACGGGGTGAACGGCGCGCCAGCGGGTCGCCAGAGCCGGGGCAGCAGAGCGGTCACCGCGTCCAGCGCCCGGTCCATCGGCAGCTCGTGCAGGGCGGTGCCGGGTTGGCAGCGTTCCACCAGCAGGGCGCGGCGTTGCCGGTCGTGTGCGAGAAGGCGGATCGCCCCGTCGCCGTCCCAGTGGGCCAGCGCGTCGGCCTCGTGCCGGCTGTCGTCGTCCGGGTACTGGAGCTTCAGCACCGCCGCCGTGCCGTCCGGCAGGTCGACGGGGAGCGCCAGGGAGGCGTACGCGTACTCGAAGGGTGGCCCGAGCCTTAGGGACCACCGTTCGGTGCACTCCGCCAGCCACGTCGGGAGGATGGCCAGCCAGTCGCGACCGGCGGGTGACCCTCGTACCCAGTCGAGCCCTTCGGGCAGATCCATCCGGCCATCCTGCCGGTCCGCGCGGATCTCAACTGGCCGGGTTCTCGAACCTTGAGCAAGCACCGGATGAGGGGGAGTCTGTCGTGATGGACCCGGCAACGTTCCTGCGGGAGTGTCTGCTCCGGGCCGGGATGCGCGATGTCGCCACGGTCGAGCCGGCGACGGGTGGGGTCGCGGCGCTCGCCGGCATCGCCACCCGCCGGGACGCGCCGTCGGTGTTCGTCAAGGGCTTCGCCGACGCCCCGGCCGACGACGTCTTCTTCGCGGAGGCCGAAGGGCTGTCCGCCCTGCGCGAGCTCGGCGGCGTGGCGACGCCCGAGGTGATCCTGGCGGGCCGCGAACTGCTGGTGTTGTCGGTACTGCGGCCGAGGCCACGTAGCCGGACCTTCTGGGAGCAGTTCGCGCACATGCTCGCCCGCCTGCACCTGAGTACGACCCATCCGCGCTTCGGATGGCACCGCGACAACTGGCTGGGCCGCTGTCGGCAGATCAACACTTGGGATGACGACGGCTTCGCGTTCTTCGCGGAGCACCGGGTGCTGCGGTGGCTCGGGCAGCCCCGCGTCGAGGCGGCACTCGACCGCGAAGATCGGGCGGCGCTGGAGCGGCTCTGTCACCGGCTGCCCGACCTGCTGCCCGACCGGCCGGCCTGCCTGACGCACGGCGACCTGTGGGCACAGAACGTGCTGGCCACTTCGGACGGCCGGCCCGCGCTGATCGACCCGGCGGTGTCCTACATGTGGGCCGAGGTCGACCTCGCCCATGTGTGGTCGACCTCGCCTCCGCCCGAGGCGCAACGGTTCTTCGAGGTCTATGCGGAGCTGACCTCCCTCAATGGCGGCTGGCGGGCCCGCATGCCGATCGTCCAGCTGCGACAACACCTCGCCGTGCTGGCTCAGTTCGACGACGACTGGGGCGTGGCCGACCAGATCCGTGCCACTCTTGCCCCGTTCCGGACCCGAACCTGACCGGCGACCCGGCGACCCGGCGACCCGGCGGCCCGGCGGCCCGGTGCCCGGCGGCCTGGCGGCTCATCCGTCTCGCCGTCAAGGGCGGCATCGACGTGGTCGGCGCTGACGTGGTCGGCGCTGACGTGGCCGCCTGGCGCGGGTGTGACGGAGCCGGAATTGACAGTCGACCGCCGCCGGAGCAGGGTTGATCCGTGACAACGATGTCAACGGACGAAAGGGGAGGAAGCGTACGCATGATCCTCTTCGCATCGTATCCGGTGCGGCCGGCCCGCCCGTTGACGATTTCCCGGCGCGGACCCGGTCCGTCCGCCGATCCTGGCCGTATGTCCCTTCCCTACCCGACGGTGACCAGCTGAGATGACCGACGTGCCCCGATCCGACGCCGCAACGACCCCCGCTCCCGCCGGGTCACCCGACCTACCCGATCTGGACGAGTTCCTCGTCGACCAGACCCGGACGCTGCTCGACACGGCCCGCCGCGCGGTCCGGTCGGAGGGCGGCTTCTGGTGGCTGACCGCCGACCGCACCCCCGACCGGGGCGAAGCGGTCCACACCTGGATCACCTGCCGGATGACCCACGTGGCCGCTCTCGCCCACCGCAACGGCGAACCGGACGCCGCGGCCCTGGTCGACCACGGTGTCGCCGCGCTCAGCACGCTGCTGCGCGACGACCGGTACGGCGGCTGGTTCAGCGCGGTGGACCAGCAGGGGGCGCCCCTCGACGACCGCAAGGCCGGCTACGACCACGCGTTCGTGCTGCTCGCCGCGTCCAGCGCCGCGCGCGCCGGACGGCCCGGCGCGGACCGGTTGCTCGCCGACGCGCTGACCGTCGTGCGGGACCGGTTCTGGGACGCCGACGCCGGCGCGGTCCGCGAATCGTGGAACCGGGACTGGACGGTCACCGAGGACTACCGGGGCGCCAACAGCAGCATGCACATGGTCGAGGCGTTCCTCGCCGCCACCGCCGCGACCGGCGACGCGAGCTGGGCCGACCGGGCGCTGCGGATCGCCACCCACCTCGTGCACGGTGAGGCCGCCCGGCACGACTGGCGACTGCCCGAGCACTTCACCGCCGACTGGACACCGCTCCCCGACTACAACCGGGACCGGCCGGCCGACCCGTTCCGGCCGTACGGCTCGACGATCGGGCACTGGCTGGAGTGGGCCCGGCTGCTGCTGGAGCTGGAGGCGGTCCTGCCGGAGCCGCCGCGCTGGCTGCTCGACGACGCCCGTGCCCTGTTCGCCGCCTCGGTCCGGCGTGGTTGGGCGGTCGACGGCGCGGACGGCTTCGTCTACACGATCGACTGGGACGACCGGCCCGTGGTCCGATCCCGGATGCACTGGGTGCTCGCCGAGGCGATCGGTGCGGCGATCACCCTGCACCGGCGCACCGGCGACGCGGTCTACGCCGACTGGTACCGGGTCTTCTGGGCGTACGCCCGTCGCAACCTCGTCGACGACAACGGCTGGCGGCACGAGCTGGACCCGCGGAACGAGCCCTCCGACACGGTCTGGCACGGCCGGCCGGACGTCTACCACGCGTACCAGGCGGTGCTGCTGTCCCGCTCGGCGACCGGGCTCGGCGGCCCGGGCCCGCTCGCACCGGGCGAGGTGACCGCGTGATCGTCGTCGCGGGTGAGGCGCTGATCGACCTGGTGGTCACCGCCGCCGGACAGCGGGCGGTGCCGGGTGGCTCGCCGGCCAACGTGGCGGTCACCCTGGCCCGGCTCGACCAGCCGGTACGACTGCTGGCCCGGCTCGGCGCCGACGACTACGGCCGGCAGCTCGCCGAGCACCTGAGCGCCAACCGGGTCGACCTGGACTGGGCGGTCCGCGCCGAGCAGCCCACCTCGGTGGCGGTGGCCACCCTGAACGCCACCGGCCAGGCCAGCTACGAGTTCCGGCTGGCCGGCACGGCGGACTGGCAGTGGACACCGCAGGAGCTGCCCGAGCTGGCCGGAACGTCGACGACCGCCCTGCACACCGGGTCGCTCGCGCTCGCGCTGGCGCCGGGCGCGGCGGTCCTGGAGGACCTGCTGGCCCGCGAACGCCGCCGGGACGGGCTCACCGTCTCGATCGACCTCAACCTGCGTCCGAGCATCGTCACGGACCGGGCGGCGGAGCAGGCGCGGGTACGGCGTCAGGTGGGCCTCGCGCACCTGGTCAAGGCCAGCGACGAGGACCTCTCCTGGCTCTATCCGGATCGGACGGTGTCCGACGTGATGGCCGAGTGGCGCGAGGCCGGGGTGAGCTGCGCGGTGGTCACCCGGGGCGCGGACGGCGCCTGGCTGCTCGCCCCGGACGGGTCGATGCACCAGGAGCCGGCGGTGCCCACCACGGTGGTCGACACCGTCGGCGCCGGCGACGCGTTCACCGGTGGCCTGCTGGCCGCCCTGGCCGACCTCGACGCCCTCGGCGACCGACCGGCCGACCGGCTCGCCGCTCTGACCACCGCGCAGTGGGCCATGGTGTCCCGGCAGGCCGCCCTGGTGGCCGCGCTGACCTGCGCCCGTCGCGGCGCGGACCCGCCCCGCCGTGCCGAGGTGGACGCCCTGCTCCGCGCGTGACCGGGTGCGGGGGTGGTGCCTCAGCGGGGCGGCGCGGGTAGGCCGCGGCGGAGCAGGCTGGTGGGGAGGACGGTGGTCGACGGTGGGGAGTCGTCACCGGCGATCCGCCGGAACAGCCGTTCGGTGGCGATCCGCGCCAGCTCCCGGGTGTCGTACCCGACGACGGTGAGCGGCTTGGGCATCAGGTGGGCCAACTCGAAGTCGTCGAAGCCGACCAGCGCGGCGTCGCTGCCCCGCCGGTGCAGCTCCTGCAGAGCGCCGACGGTGAGCCGGTTGTTGCCGCAGAAGAAGGCGGTGGGCGGGTCCGGCAGGTCGAGCAGCTCGGCGACCGCCCGCCCGGCCTCCTCCGGCGCGATGAGCCGGTCGCGGACCAGCGAATCGTCGGGTTCGATCCCGGCGGCGGTCAGCGCCGCCCGGGCACCGGCCAGCCGCTCGCGAATGGTCGGCACACTCGGCGCGCCGAGCAGGACCCCCACCCGACGGTGTCCCTCGTCGAGCAGAGCGCCGACCCCGGCACGGCTCCCGCCCTGGTTGTCCAGCAGCACGGCGTCCGCGAGCAGCCCCTGCGGCGGCCGGTCCAGGAAGACCACCGGCATGCCCAGCTCCACCTCGCGCCGCAGGAACGAATGGTCCAGGCCGGCCGGCACCACCAGCAGCCCGTCGACCCGGCGCTGGGTGAAATCCTGGAGCAGGGCGCGTTCCCGCTCCGGGTCCTCCTCGGAGGAGGCGGTGATCAGCATGGTCCCGTGCGCGGCGGCGATGTCGGCGGCGACGCTGGCGATGGTGGCGTAGAACGGGTTGGCGATCTCCTCGATGAGCAGCCCGACGGTGGCGTTGAGCTGCCGGGAGCGCAGGTTGCGGGCGATGTCGTTGCGCCGGAAGCCCAGCTCGGCGATCGCGGCCAGCACCCGGCCGACCAGTTCCTGCCCCACCGGCTCGTCGTTGACCACCCGGGACACGGTCTTCAGGCTGACACCGGCGTGCCGGGCCACGTCGACCATCGTCGGGCGCCGGCGCGCGGTCGGCCGGGTCGGGGTCTGCGTCACGGGGTGGTCCTCCACGGGCGGCGCGGGTCAGCGGTCGACGGCGGCCAGCACGTCGACGGCTTTTCGGGCGGCGATCAGCACCGGGTCCCACACCGGCGCGTACGGCGGAGCGTAGCCCAGGTCGAGCGCCGTCATATCGTCCACCGTCATGCCGTTCCACAGCGCCACGGCCAGCGTGTCGATCCGTTTGGCCGCCTCGGACCAGCCGACGATCTGCGCGCCGAGCAGTCGCCCGCTCGGTCGCTCGGCGATCAGTTTGACGGTCATCCGCCGCGCACCGGGGTAGTAGCCGGCCCGGTTGGTCGAATCGGCGACCACGGAGATGAAGTCGAAGCCGGCCGCGGTGGCGTCCCGCTCACGCAGGCCGGTCCGGCCCACCTCCAGGTCGCAGACCTTCGTGACGGCCGTGCCGATCACGCCCGTGAAGGTGGCGTACCCGCCGCCGATGTTGATCCCGGCCACCCGGCCCTGCTTGTTGGCGTGCGTGCCCAGCGGTATGTGCACCGGCATCCCGCTGACCCGGTGCAGTGTCTCCACGCAGTCGCCGCCGGCCCAGATCCCCGGCATGCCGGGCACCCGCATCCGGCGGTCAACCCGGATCGCCCCGGTGGGCCCGAGTGGCAGCCCGGCCGCCTCGGCGAGCGCGGCGTTCGGGCGTACGCCCAGACCCAGGACCACGACGTCGGTCGGCATCGGCCCCTCGGCGGTGACCACCGCGGACACCCGGCCGTTCCGCTGTTCCAGGCCGGTCACCCGCAGGCCGGTGCGGATCGTGACGCCCAGGCCGCGCATCGCCTCGGCGACCAGCTCGGCCATGTCACCGTCGACGGTCGCCATGGGCTGGTCGCCGGCCTCGACCAGGGTGACGGAGAGGCCGCGCTGGATCAGGGCCTCGGCCATCTCGACGCCGATGTACCCGCCGCCGACCACCACCGCCCGCCGCGGCTGCGGCTCGCTGTCCAGCCAGTCGCGCAGTGCCGCCCCGTCGTCGAGGGTCTGTATGCCGAACACGCCGCCCGCGTCGGTGTCCGCCCACGACGGCTTCATCGGCACCGCGCCGGCGGCGTACATCAGCTCGTCGAAGCGCTCGCGGATCTCGCCGCCGTGTTCCAGGTCCCGGGCGATCACCTCGCGGCGCTCCAGGTCGATGGCCGTCACCTCGTGGCGGGTCCGCACGTCGATGGCGTACTCGGTGCGGAACGTCTCCGGGGACCGGGCGATCAACTCCTCGGGGTCGGACACCAGGCCGCTGATCCAGTACGGGATGCCGCACGCCGAGTAGGAGGTGAAGTGGCCACGTTCGAAGACCACGATCTCCAGGTCGTCAGGGCCCCGGCGGCGTCGAGCCTGCGACGCCGCCGACATGCCGGCGGCGTCCCCGCCGATGACGATCAGCCGTTGCGCCACGGGATCATCCTGTCACGAGGTGTTCAGCCGCGGGTCTGTCGCGCCACGTCCCGCACCACGTCGGTGAGCTTTCCGGTGCGGGCGAACACGGCCCGCTGCCGCGCCGCGCCGGTCCCGTGCCGGCGCAGTCCGCTGAGCAGGTCGGTCACCTCGGCCCAGTCGCCGTGCTGCTCCAGCGCCGGCCGCATGCGTTCCACGAACCGGTCCAGCAGCTCCCAGGCCGGGCGCAGCTCGCCGGTGGTGACGTCGA
Source organism: Micromonospora sp. CV4 (assembly GCF_003667455.1). Taxonomy (NCBI): domain Bacteria; kingdom Bacillati; phylum Actinomycetota; class Actinomycetes; order Micromonosporales; family Micromonosporaceae; genus Micromonospora; species Micromonospora sp. CV4. The sequence goes on from NZ_RCVI01000333.1 coordinate 16,068, forward strand.
CGCCGTCGCCCTCCAGGCCGTCGTGGGCGGCCCGCCAGTGCGCGCCGACCAGCAGGTGGTGATCGGTGGGCAGCGCCGGCCGGCCGGCCTCGACGTCCGACATGGCGGTGGCCACCAGGGCCCGGACCAGCGCGGCGACCAGCACCGCGTCGTCCACGGACGGGCAGACGTCGCCGATCCGCAGCTCGACGGTCGGGTACTTCGCCGACAGCCGGGCGTACCAGTAGAGCATTCCCTCGTCGAGCATCACCCCGCTGGCGATCAGCTGGCGGATCAGCCGCCCGTAGTGCTCGTGCGACTCCAGCCAGGGCGTCGGCGCCACCGACGGCCAACGTTCCCACTCCACCGAGCGCCAACTGGCGTAGCCGGTGTCCTCGCCGCGGGCGAACGGGGAGTTGGTGGTCACCGCGTGCAGCATCGGCAGCCAGGGCCGGACGTGGTTCAACACCTGCACGCCGGTTTCCGGGTCCGGCACGCCCACGTGCACGTGCATGCCGTTGTTGCCGGGACCCGGGACGAGCAGCCGGAACCGTTCGATCATCCGGTCGAAGCGGGGCTTGTCCACCACCGGCGGCACCGGACCGTCCACCGGCCCGGTGCCGATGGCCAGCAGCCGTACGCCGGCCCGCTCGGCGGCGTCCGCGAGCGCCCGGCGCAGCACGCCGAGGGAGTGCCGGATCGAGGAGAGCTCGAGGCCGGGCGGGCTGCCGATCTCGATCTGGCTGGTCTGGAACTCCCGCTCCACCTGCCCGCGCAGCTCGGCCGGCACCTGTTCGAGGACCAGGTCGACGGCGGGTACCGCGGCCCCGGTGTGCGGGTCGACGAGCAGGAACTCCTCCTCGACACCCACGGTGAGCAATTCGGTCCCCGCGGTCGTCCCGCTGGGCGCCTCCGCCACCTGGCCGGTCATCGCCACCACCGTCCGTTCCTGCCGGTCGCGGTCCGTCCGCGTCGGTCGGTCGCATGGTTACCCACCGTGGCGATGACGGGAAACGTGGTGACGGCGCGTCGGCCCGCGTGTCGAGCTCAACCGCGCGTCGCACTCCGCGTGTCGGTCCGACCCGGATGGCCGCGATCCGATCGGTCGGCGTGACGCGGGGTCCTAGGCTGGATCCGTGCCGGTACCGCTGGGGATTCTCGGGGTTGCGTGGGTGTCCGCGTTCGCGCAGCTCACCCTGCTCGCGCTGCGTCCGACCGACCTGCTCGCCGGCGCCGCGTTGACGGCCCTGGTGCTGCTCGCCGTGCTGCTGGCGGCGCGGGTGCCGGGCCGCTCGGGTGTGCCGGGCGGCGCCCGGCGCTGGACCGGGCTGCGGGCCCGTTCCCGCGGTCGCCGGGTGCCCCGGC
>NZ_RCVI01000337.1:0-17258 GCF_003667455.1 Micromonospora sp. CV4
CAGCGACCCGGTCACCCGGAACGGCAGGCGCTGCCCGCCGCGCCACACCTCCACCCGGTCGCCGGGACGCAGCTCGCCGAGCCGCAGGGTCCACCCACCCGGGTACGCGTACCGCGCATCGGCGTCGACTCCCCGCTCACCGTCCTGGGTCTGGACCACGCCGGCACGCTGATCCCGCCGACCGACTTCGACACGGCCGGTTGGTACGGCGGCGGCCCGGCCCCCGGTGACACCGGCCCGGCCGTGCTGGCCGGGCACCTGGACTCGCGGCGCGGCCCGGCGGTCTTCGCCCGGCTCGGCGAGCTGCGTCCCGGCGACCGGGTGGAGGTGTGGCGCGGCGGGCAGCGCCTGCCGTTCCGGGTGACCGGGTCGCTGCGTACCCGTAAGGACCAATTTCCGACGGCCGTCGTCTACGGCCCCACGCCCGGCGCGGAGCTGCGCCTGGTCACCTGCGGCGGCGACTTCGACCGGCGGCGCGGGCACTACCGGGACAACGTGGTGGTGTTCGCCGTGGCCGACGCCGCCGACCCGGCCCTCCCGGAGTCCGCCGCAGGCTGAGCCGGCGTCGTCGCGGATGATCGACTCCGGTTTCCGGATGTCGGGGCTTCCGATGCGCCGGGACGCACCGGTTTCCGGGAGGTCGAGCGGATCGTGCGGTGGCGGGCGCGCCGGCGCGGCGTCAGGCCGGACGGCGGCCGGCGAAGCCGCACTCGGCCCGGTGGTACCAGCGCACGTCGGAGTCCCCCTCCAGCCAGCACCAGAGCACGGCCCGGCCGGCCCGCTCGCCGGGGAAGTCGAGCAGCACCGGCGCGATGCCCTTGACCTGGATGTCGTGCTGGTGCAGCTCGTCGACGACGGCGTGCAGCCGGGCCTCCAGCCCCTTGACCTCGGCCAGCCCGCCCAGCGCGCTGACGCCGTGGTCGGCCAGGTCGACGCGCAGCTCGGCCAGGTCGGCGCGGAGCCGGATCAACTCGTCGACGCGCGGCTGCAGGGTGGCCACCAGGTGCCGGGCCTGGGCGAGTGTGAACACGGGGCCAGTATGCGGCACGCACCGGGCGGCCAGGCCCCGCGGCCTCAGTCGGCCTGGGCGGCCAGCTCGCGGGCGCGGTCCCGGGCCGCCTCCAGCGCGGCGAGCAGCGCCGCCCGGACGCCGTGCTTCTCCAGCTCACGGATGGCGGAGATGGTGGTGCCGGCCGGCGAGGTGACCGCCTCGCGCAGCTTGACCGGGTGCTCGCCGGAGTCGCGCAGCATCACCGCGGAGCCGATCGCCGTCTGCACGATCAGCTCGTGCGCCACCTGCCGGGGCAGCCCCAGCAGGATCCCAGCGTCGATCATGGCCTCGACCAGCAGGTAGAAGTAGGCCGGGCCGGAACCGGAGAGCGCGGTGACCGCGTCCTGCTGCGACTCGGGCACCCGGATCGTCTGCCCGAGGGGCTTGAACATCTCCTCGGCCAGCGCCAGGTGCGCCCCGGTGGCGTGCGCGCCCGCCGAGATCGCCGTCATCGCCTCGTCGACCAGGGCCGGGGTGTTGGTCATCACCCGGACCACCGGGGTGCCCTCGGGCAGCCGGCGGTTGAAGAAACTGGTGGGCAGCCCGGCGCAGAGCGAGATGACCAGCTTGTCGGCGGGCACCTTGGGGCCGATCTCGTCCAGCAACGTGGCGGCGTCCTGCGGCTTGACCGACACCGCGAGGACCGCCGCCTCGTCCACCGCCGTCAGGTTGTCGACCACCCGTACGCCGTAGCGGGCGGTGATCTCCTCGGCGCGGGCCGGGCGGCGGGCGGTGGCCAGCAGCCGATCCACCGGCCATCCCGAGCGCAGCAGCCCGGAGAGCATCAACTCACCGATCTTGCCCGCGCCGATCACCGCGACCGTGTGCACCCCGGCTGACATCTGGGCCGTACCCCCTCGCGTCGGGTCGCGGCGCGGCGGACCCGCAGGCCCACCGCGCCGCCGACCGTCGATCAGCTGCCGAAGAAGACCTCGGCCTCGGCGTACCGCTCCAGCGGCACGGTCTTCAGCTCGCGGGTGGCCTCGGCCAGCGGCACCCGGACGATGTCGGTGCTCTGCATCGCGACCATCTTGCCCCAGTCGCCCTCGTTGACCGCGTCGATGGCCTGCAGGCCCAGGCGGGTGGCGAGCACCCGGTCGAACGCGGTCGGGGTGCCACCGCGCTGGATGTGGCCCAGCACCACGGTGCGGGCCTCCTTGCCGGTCCTGGCCTCCAGCTGCTCGGCGAGCCACTGGCCGATGCCGCCGAGGCGGACGTGGCCGAACGAGTCCAGCTCCTGGTTGGCCAGCACCATCTGGCCGTCCAGCGGCTGGGCGCCCTCGGCGACCACCACGATCGGGGCGTACTGGTGCTGGAAGCGCTTCTCGACGTAGCCGGCCACCTGGTCGACGTCGAACTGCCGCTCCGGCAGCAGGATCACGTTGGCGCCACCGGCCAGGCCGGCGTGCAGGGCGATCCAGCCGGCGTGCCGGCCCATCACCTCGACGACCAGGGTGCGGTGGTGGCTCTCCGCCGTGGTGTGCAGGCGGTCGATAGCCTCCATCGCGATGTTGACCGCGGTGTCGAAGCCGAACGTGTAGTCGGTGGCGCCCAGGTCGTTGTCGATGGTCTTCGGCACGCCGACCACGTGCACGCCCAGCTCGTAGAGCTTGGTGGCCACGCCGAGGGTGTCCTCGCCGCCGATCGCGATCAACGCGTCCACGCCCTGCGCGGCGAGATTGTCCTTGATCCGCTCGACGCCGTTCTCGATCTTGAACGGGTTGGTCCGGGACGAGCCGAGGATGGTGCCACCGCGGGGCAGGATGCCGCGGACGTCGGCGATGTCCAGGGGCTTGGACAGGCCCTCCAGCGGGCCCTTCCAGCCGTCCCGGAAGCCCACGAACTCGTGACCGTAGGTGGCGACGCCCTTGCGGACCACCGCCCGGATGACCGCGTTGAGACCCGGGCAGTCGCCGCCGCCGGTGAGCACGCCGATACGCATGATCCGCTCATCCTCCTGGAGCATCAGGTAAAGCCCGATTAAGCCCCAGGATATGTGTCAGATCAGACCATCGGCGCCGTTGCCGGCCCGGGGCGGGCCGTCCCTGCGCACTGTAGTCGGCCTGCCCGAACACCGACAGCGCGCCCCAGGGGACGGCCCACCACCCGGGCCGCCGGTCAGTAGGTCACCTCGTGGTTCTCGCCCACCTCCGGCGGCCGGCCGGTCACCGCGGCCCGGGCGAAGCCGAACAGGTTCACCACCGTGCTGCTCGGCGAGTCCCAGTACTCGGCGGAGCTGGCGTGCACCTTGATCAGCGTCAGCCCGGGGGTGTCGAGCCCGTCCGGAAACCAGGCCCTCAGGAGCGGGTTCCACAGCCGCTCGGCCCGGGCCCGGTCGAACGCCTCGGTGGCGGTGCCGGAGACCGACACCCAGGCGTTGTGCTTCTGGTCGGAGAAGGCGACGTTGACCTCCGGGTTCACCCGGATCTGGCGGACCTTGGCCGAGTCGGCGGACGCGAAGAACCACAGGTCGCCGTCGAACTCGGCCTCCTGGAGCCCCATCGGCCGGCTCACCTGCCGCCCGTCCAGGGCGATCGTGGTGAGCATGCAGATCCGCGCGGCCCGGACCAGCTCGGTGACCCGGGCGTGCGCCTCGGCTGCGCTGGTCGGCTCGTTGCTCATGGCACTCTCCCTCGGCTCGACTCGTCGAACCGGTGCCCCGGACAGAACCGGTCAAACCTCCGTTGTCGGGACCTGACCCGCGACCGCCGTTCAGCGGGCCGTCATCGCCCGCCAGCGGGCCAGGTTGTGCCGGGCGTCCACCAGAGCGTCGTGCCGGGCCGCGTCCGCGTCCGGCAGGGTCGGCCGACCCCGGTCGTCCCACAGCTGCCGCAACTCCTTGGTGAACCGGGGGATCTCCCGGGGCAGCGCCGGCATCGCGCCCCACAGCTGCGCGAGCACCACGTGGTCGTACGCGGCGAACCAGGCCCACAGCTCCAACTGCTCCCCCGGCCGGTCCCGGATCGGCTCCATGAGGAAGTCGTACAGGTCGTCGCGGATGCGCTCCCGCGACCGCCAGGCCCGGTCCGCCGGCGAGGGCAGCTTGTCCAGCACGTTGCGCCGGACCCAGGGCACGGCGCGGGAGTCGTCGAACTCGGTGGAGACCGCGTAGAACTCGCGGCCGTACTCGTCGACGACACCGATCGAGACGAGGTCGACGATCCGGCCGTCCTCGATGAACTCGCAGTCGTAGAAATAGCGGTAGACCATTCCGGCCATCCTCGCCCACCGCCGCCCGGCGCTGGGCGGCGGGGCCCCGCGGACGGCGAGGCCGCGGCCGGTCCAGGCCCGCGGCACCGGCCCGCTTCGGCACCTCAGGACGCGGTACGCCGCAGCTCGCGACGGTCACGGAAGTGCTTCGAGGGGTGTACAGCAAGCGACCGGACCGTCATGATCTGATGTGTACCGCTACCGGACGCCGAACCGGTGTCAGTTCACCTTGTCGGGGCCAGCAGGTTCGCCCGGTGAGCGAGTTGTGGTCCTTGACCGGGGAGGGGTTGGGCCGTGGAGGTTCGCCTGCCGGAGCCGGGTGATGCGCTCACGGGTGTCGAGATGTTCGCCGGGCTGGAGCCCGAGGTGCGACAACGTGTCATCGCCGCCGCCGTCCCGCGCACCTACCGCAAGGGTCAGCTGCTCTTCGTGGAGAACGACCCGGGCGAGTCGCTGATCGTGCTGCGCCGCGGCGCGGTGGCCGTCTTTCGCACCGCGCCCACCGGCGAGCGGGCCGTCCTGTCGGTGATCCGTCCACCGGACGTGCTCGGCGAGGTCTCCCTGCTCGACGCCTCGACCCGGTCCGCCTCCGCCGAGGCCATCGAGGACTGCGCGGCGCTCGCGCTCTCCCGGGGGGCGTTCATGGAGCTGGTGCACTCCAACCCGCGCATCCTGGACGCGGTGATGCGGTCGCTGGGTGGGCTGATCCGCCGGCTCACCGAGCAGAACGCCGACCACGTCTTCCTCGACCTGCCCGGCCGGGTGGCCAAGACGCTGGTCCGGCTCGCCGGCGAGAGCCAGGCCCCGATGATCACGATCGAGCTCAACCAGAGCCAGCTGGCCGAGATGGCGGGCGGCTCCCGGCAGAGCGTCAACCAGGCGATCGGCTCGTTCGCCAGTCGCGGCTGGCTGCGTACCGAGGGGCGGCGGATCGTGGTGACCGACGTCGCCGCGCTGCGTCGGCGCGCCGGCATGAACGACCGCTGACCCGTCGACGCGGGCAGCGCACCGGAACGGACACGACACGACGCGGCCGGGTCACCCGTGGGGACCCGGCCGCGTCGTCGTGTCACCAGCGCCCGGTCAGACCCCGGAGCTGCCCGGCCCGGCCCACTTGTCCGGACCCTTGCCGTCACCGTCCGGGCCGTGGGACTGCTCGACGACGATGCCCTCGGCCTGCAGAGTGGCGAGGGTGGCGGCGTCGACGTCCACCGAGTCACCAGCGGAGTGGCTGACTCCGTTGCCGTCGGTCCAGTCGCTCTCCAGCTTGACGTACACCATTGACCTGTCCCCCTCTGGTCCCTGATCGACATGTGGCCGCCTGAATCTAGTCCGTGAAACCGCTTGTGGACTGTCCACAAGCCAACAGGCCGGTACCCGACAGCGGCGCCGACGGTGATACTTCCTCTGACGCGACGCCGTGGGGGGCGTCCGGTTCACCAGTGGAGGCTGCCATCGCCGCGCAGTGTGGGCGCTGTGGACGCACGGCCGCCGACGGCGACCGCTTCTGCGGTGGCTGCGGCGCCGAGCTGGGCGCGGTCTGCCCGCACTGCCTGCGTCCGCTCGCCTCGGACGTCACGTTCTGCACCTCGTGCGGGTCGCCCCGGCCGGGCACGGACCGGCCGGCCGCGCTCACCCCGCAGGAGGACCGCCGCCGGGTGAGCGTGCTCTTCGTCGACCTGATCGACTTCACCCCGTACGTGGAGCGGGCCGACCCGGAGCAGGTCCGCGGCATGCAGACGGGCTTCTTCTCCGCGGCCCGTCGGGTGGTGGGCCAGTACGGCGGCGTGGTGGAGAAGTACATCGGCGACGCGGTGATGGCGCTCTTCGGCGCCCCGATCGCCACCGAGACCGACGCGTTGCGCTGCGTACGGGCCGGGCTGGAGCTGCAACGGGTGCTCACCCGGTTCGCTCCGACCGGCAGCACCGAGCTGCGGTTCCGGGTCGGGGTGGCCACCGGTGAGGCGCTGGTCGACGTGGCCGCCGCCCGGGACGGCGGACAGGCGATCGTGGCCGGCGACGTGGTGAACACCGCGTCCCGGATGCAGTCGGTCGCGCCGCCGGGTGGGGTGCTGGTCTGCGGCACCACGCACGCGCTGACCAAGGACGCGATCCGCTACGAGGAGCAGCCCCCGGTCACCCTGCGCGGCCGGTCGTCGCCGACCGAGGTGTGGCTCGCCCTGGCGCCGATGCGCCGGCAGCCCACCGACCGGGAGCCGGACACCACGCCGCTGGTCGACCGGGAACACGAACTGGGCATGCTGGTCAACGCGCTGCACCGGTCGCTGCGCGACCGGCTGCCGCAGGTGGTCACCATCTTCGGCCGGGCCGGCATCGGCAAGAGCCGGCTGCTGCGGGAGCTGTACCGGCACACCGGCCGGCTGGTGGACGAGCCGCTGACCTGGCGCACCGGGCGCTGCCCGCCGTTCGGGGAGAACGTCACGTTCGCCGCGCTCGCCGACATCGTCAAGTCCGAGGCGGGCATCCTGGACACCGACCCGGCCGGCAGCGCGGCGCAGCGGTTGGCCGCCGCGGTCGGCGAGCTGATCGGCCCGGGCGAACGCGACCGGGTGGTGGACGCGCTGCGCCCGCTGGTCGGGTTGCCCGGCACGCCGCTGCCGGCCGAGGAGGCGGAGTCGGCGTGGCGGCGTTTCCTGCTGGCGCTGGCCGCCCGCCGCCCCACCGTGCTGGTCTTCGAGGACCTGCACTGGGCCGACGACGCGATGCTGCGTTTCGTGGAGCTGCTCGGCGCGGCGGCCCGTGAGGTGCCGCTGCTGCTGCTGTGCACCGCCCGCCCGGAGCTGGTCGACCGGGACCCGAGCTGGGCCGGCACCATCACCGGCTCGGTGACGATCACCCTGCCGCCGCTGCGCGACACCGGGATCGCCGCGCTGTACGCGCACCTGTTCGGCCAGGCGGCGTTCTCCGCCGACATGTTGAGCCCGCTGATCGAGGTGGCCGGCGGCAACCCGCTCTACGCCCACGAGTACGTCCGGATGCTGATCGAGCAGGGCGCGCTGCGCCAGTCCGGGCGGGGCTGGTCGCTGGACAAGCAGCTCGAGCTGACCATGCCGGAGAGCGTGCACGCGGTGATCGCCAACCGGGTGGACCTGCTGGACGCCAAGGACCGTGCGGTGCTGCTGGCCGCCTCGGTGGTCGGGGTGCAGTTCTGGCCCGGCGCGGTGGCCGCCGCGCTGGGGCAGCAGGTCGAGTCGGTCGAGCGCTCGCTGCGGCGGCTGGAGCAGCGCGACTTCGTGCACGAGCAGGCGGCGTCGACGATGGCCGGGCAGGCGGAGTTCCGGTTCCGGCACGTGCTGGTGCGCGACGTCTGCTACCAGCGGCTGCCGCGCACCGAACGGGTGGCCCGGCACGAACGGGCCGCGGACTGGCTCGACGCTCTGTCGCACAGCCGCGACACGGATCTGGCCGAGGTGCTCGCCCACCACCGCTGGGCGGCCCACGAGATCGCCCGTTCGCTGGGCATGGAGGTCCGGCGATACGCCGGGCCGGCGCGGCAGGCGCTGCACCGCGCGGCCCGTCGGGCGTACGCGCTGCACGGGCTGGACGCGGCGGCCAGTCACGCCGGCCGGGCGCTCGGCCTGGCCGACGACAGCGACCCGGTGGGCCGGCTCCAACTGGAGCTGCTGAGCACCGAGATCTCGTTCTACCGGGACGGCAACGCGTTCCTCTCCGGCGGTGGACCGGAACAGGTGCACACCCTCGCCGACCGGCTGCTGGCGCACGGCGATGACGCCTGCGCGGCCCGGGCGTGGACGCTGCTCGGCCAGGCCGCCTGGTTGCGCGCCGACCGCGGCGACGCGCTGGCCTGCCTGGACCGCGCGGTGGAGCTGTTCGAGCCGCTGGCGGACACCGCGCAGAAGGCCGACGCGTACGCCGAGCTGGGCCGGTTGCACATGCTCAACTACGAGCGGGATCCGGCCGTGGCGGCGGCGGACACCGCCGCGGAGATCGCCGAGCGGCTGGGCCTGACCGAGACCCGCACCAACGCCCGGATCACCGCGGCCACCGCCCGCTACCAGTCCGGCGACCGGGTCGGCCTGGACGAGCTGCACGCGATCGTCGAGTTCAGCCGGGCCGGTCAGCTGCTCGCGCTGCCCCGGGCCACCCAGAACCTCGCCTGGGCGATCCGGGAGGAGGGCGACTGGCTGCGCTCGGACGCCCTGCTCTCGGCCGCGCCGGCCCGCACCGCCAGCGGCCAGACGCTGACCACCAGCTACTCGGCCGAGGCGATGCGCGCCTGGTTCGACGGCGACTTCGGCCGGCTGCTGGCCGCGGCGGAGGCATTCGTGGACACTCCGACCGGCAGTTGGGACATGCAGGTGCGGGGGCTGCGCTGCTGCCTGCTGGTGCTGCGTGACGACGAGGATCCGGACGACGTGGCCGACGCGTTGGACACCGCGCGGCGCAGCGGGTTCCACCGGTTGCACTGGACGATGTTGAGCATGGCCGCGCTGTGCCGGGCGATGCAGGGCCGCGACGCCGAGGCGGCGGAGCTGATCGACGAGCTGGGCAGGTCCTGGTCGGCGGTGCCGGCGCTGGCCAGCGGGGAGTGGATCGCCGCCGCCGCGTACGCCGCCGCGCTGGCCGGCCGGGACGCGGCGGTGCGGGTCCGGGCGATGCTGGACCGGGTCGGCCACCGGACGCCCTGGTCGGAGGCGGCGCTGCGGACCGTGACGGCGGCCCTGGCCGCGGCCGACGGCGACCACCGGCGCTCGGCCGAGCTGTACCTGGCCGCCGCCGAGACCTACGGCCGGATCCCGGACGTCAGCGACCGGGTGCTGGCGCTGGCGTTCGCGGCGGCGGAGCTGACCCGCGCCGGCGACCCGGCGGCCGCCCGGGCGCCGCGCGCCGAGGTGCGCACCTTCGCGTTGCGCAACGACGCCCCCGGGCTGCTCGCGCTCGCCGGCCGGCCGATCACCCCGGCTGGGCCGGCGGTCGCCTGCTGAGCCGGCTCAGGCAGCGACCGGCGTGGGGACCGGTTGGGGCTGCTTGAGCTTCTGCGCGTAGATGTCGACGTACTCCCGACCGGAGAGCTCCATCAACTCGTACATGATCTCGTCGGTGACCGCGCGCTCGACGAACCGGTCGCCGGCCAGCCCGGCGTAGCGGGAGAAGTCCAGCGGCGCCCCGAAACGGATCTTCACTCGGTCGATCTTGGGGATGAGCTTGCCCGGCGGCTGGATCTCGTCGGCGTTGAGCATCGCCACCGGCACCACCACCGCGCCGCTCTCCAGGGCGAGCCGGGCCACCCCGGTCTTGCCCCGGTAGAGCCGCCCGTCCGGGGAGCGGGTGCCCTCCGGGTAGATGCCGGCCACTCCCCCGGCACGCAGCACCTGCAACTGGGTGTCCAGCGCGGCGCGGGCCGCCCGGCCGCCGGAGCGGTCCACCGGGATGGTGCCGGTGCCGACGAAGAACATCCTGGTCAGCCAGCCCTTGATCCCCTTGCCCGTGAAGTACTCGGCCTTGGCCACGAAGGTGACCTTTCGAGGGGTGATCAGCGGTGTGAAGATCGAGTCGGAGAAGGAGAGGTGATTGCTGGCCAGGATCACCGGACCGGTCGCCGGCACGTTGTGCAGGCCCTCCACCTGCGGGCGGAAGATCAGCTTCAGCAGCGGACCGAGGATGACGTACTTCAACAGCCAGTACAGCACCGGCGTCCTTTCCCGTGGTGTGCCCGCGACAGCACGCCCCATGCCGGGCAACGCCGCCGTCGCCGACGAGCCTACGAAGCGCGGGCTCTCCCCACAACGGACGCTCGGGCCGATCCTGCTCGCGCCGGACGGCGCCGACGTCCTTGGACCGGGATCGGGTGCTCACCGGTCGGCGGGCCCCGAGACCCCCTGTTGCCACTTGTCGCGCAAGAACGGACAAAGGGGCACGCCCGCCACCAGCAGCGGGGACGCTGACTTTGGAAGACGCGACACAACGCACTCCCGGAACCGACCCCTGACGTGTCACGATTCAAAGCACGGCGTGCGGACGGGCGTCGAGGGGGCTGGGCGGCCGCGCCGGAGGGCGCGTTGAGGAGGATGTCCGGGTGTCAGCGGGTGGGGCCCGCCGGGGACGGCGGGACAACGGGCTCGACGCGAACGAGTACGCCGTCGTCGGCGACGTCGATCCGCGCGTCGGCGAGCACCTGCTCGACGTGCTGGCCGCCGGAGGCATCGCCGCCTACCTGCAACCCTCCGCCGACCTCAACCCGGTCACCCGCACCACCACCGTCCCGGCCCGTCCGGTCGACCGGCTCTACGTCGACCGCTCGCACCTGACCACCGCGCGGGACTACCTGACCCAGCTCGCCGACGAGACCGCCCCCGAGCAGCAACCGGCCCGCGACGAGCCGGACATCGACGCCGAGTGGGCCCGGATCGTCGCCGGCTTCCACACCACCTCGTCGGCCGGTGAGCACCCGTGGCCGGCCGCGGAGGACGTGGACGACCGGGACGAGCCCACCGCCGGTCCGCTGGCCCGCTCCGGCGCGGACGAGGCCGGGCCGACCGCCACCGACGTCCGCCGGCTACCGTCCGCCACCGACATCTCCGGGATCTCGATCGGGCGCGGCACCCGGCCCGACGAGCCGTCGCTGCTGGACGGGCTGGACACCTTCGGCGCGGACCTGCCCGACGACGAGGACGAGGACGAGGGCTACCACCCGCCTCCGCCGCCGCCGCTGCCCCGGTTCTCCAAGTACGCGGTGGTCGGCACGCTCGCCGTGGTCGTCGGGTTCGTGCTCTTCCTTTTCCCGTCGCTGCTTCCGATCGACCGTTCGGCGGTCACCCTGTTCGGGTTCACCGGCATCCTGGCCGGTTTCGTCACGCTGATCTGGCGGCTGCGCCCCGGCGACGAGGACGACCGCGACCCGGACGACGGCGCCGTCGTCTGACCGTCCGGTCGTATCGCCGTCGACCGCATCCCGGGACGACGCCGCCCCACCCGTGACGTAACAGTGGTGTAACTTACTGTCAGTAGGAATACCGCCGTACGTCACTTCCCCGACTGACTGACCGGTTTTCCCTTGCTCGCGGCGGTCAGACCTCTGCTGATCGGAATGCCCGAGATGCGACAGAGCTCCCTCGTGGTGGTGGCCAACCGCCTCCCCATCGACGACAGTGTGGCGCCCGACGGGGCCTGCGAATGGCGGCGCAGCCCAGGTGGGCTGGTCAGCGCGCTGCATCCCCTGCTGCGGCACACCCCGGCGACGTGGGTCGGCTGGGCCGGCGGCACCGGGCCCGCCCCCGCACTGCCGGACGTGGACGGCGTCCGGATGCACAGCGTCCCGCTCAGCCACGAGGACCTGCGCGACCACTACGAGGGGTTCGCCAACGCCACCCTGTGGCCGCTCTACCACGACGCCGTCGAGCAGCCGCAGCACCACCGCCGATGGTGGGAGGCGTACCAGCGGGTCAACCAGCGCTTCGCCGAGGCGACCGCCGAGGTGGCCGAGCCGGGCGGGGTGGTCTGGGTGCAGGACTACCACCTGCACCTCGTCCCCGGCCTGCTCCGCGCCCTCCGACCGGACCTGCGCATCGGGTTCTTCCTGCACGTGCCGTTCCCGCCGCCGGAGCTGTTCATGCAGTTGCCCCGTCGGGCCGAGCTGTTGCGCGGCATGCTCGGCGCCGACCTGGTCGGCTTCCAACGAGCCCAGGCGGCGCACAACTTCTCCCAACTGGTGACCAAGGTGCTGGAGCTGCCGGCCACCGACCGGCGGATCGGCATCGACGACCGGGTGGTGCGCATCGGCGCGTTCCCGGTCTCCATCGACACCGCGGAGATGGCCGCGCTCGCCGCCCGCCCCGACGTGGCCGCCCGGGCCCGCCGGCTGCGCCAGGACCTCGGCGACCCCCGGCAGGTCATCCTGAGCGTGGACCGGATGGACTACACCAAGGGCATCGAGCAGCGGCTCAAGGCATACAGCGAGCTGCTCGCCAGCGGCGACGTCAAGGTCCGCGACACGGTGCTGGTGCAGGTCGCGATGCCGAGCCGGGAACGCGTCGGCCAGTACCAGGTCCTGCGGGAACGGATCGAGCGCGAGGTCGGACGGATCAACGGCGAGTTCGGCCGGGTCGGCGAGCCGGCCATCCACTACCTCACCCAGCCCTTCGACCGCGCCGAGCTGGCCGCGCTCTACCGGGTCGCCGACGTGATGGCGGTGACCCCGCTGCGCGACGGGATGAACCTGGTCGCCAAGGAGTACGTCGCCGCCCGGGTGGACGACGCGGGGGCGTTGCTGCTCAGCGAGTTCGCCGGCACCGCGGCCGAGCTGTCCCAGGCGTACCTGGTCAACCCGCACGACCTGGAGGGGCTCAAGCAGGGGCTGCGCGCGGCGCTGCGGGCCAGCCCCGCCGACGTCGCGGAACGGATGCGGGCCATGCGCGCCTACCTGCACCAGCACGACATCCGGGCCTGGGCCCGCTCCTACCTGAGCGCGCTGGACGAGAGGGGCGCCCTGGTCAGCCGCCTCACCAGCACCGACGGCACCCCGGACGGCACCGCCCGGATGCCGGCGCCCCGGGCCGCCCCGGTGGGCAGTCCGGCCAACCGCCACGCCCGCGGCTGACCCGGCGCGCGCCAGCGGACGCGGACCGCTGGGACGCTCAGTGCGCGGCCGGCTCCTTCTCCAACCAGTCCAGGATCGCGTCGATCGGCTCCGCCCACCGCGCGTCCAGCATCAGGTCGTGGCCCATTCCGGGAAAGAGCAGCGGAGCCGAGCCGTACCGGCGGGCCACCCGGTTCAACGTCGACGTCGGCACCACCCGGTCATCCGGGCTGCCCAGCACCAGCACCGGCGGCGCACCCACGGCCGGCTCGGCCTCCGGCTCGCCCAGCAGCGCCCACTGCGCCCGCCGGCCGGCCCGACCGAGCCGGGCGACGTGCCGCCGGGCCTCCGCCTCGGGCAGCTCCCGGCTGAACAACTGCCCGCGGCTGAGCCGCAGCGGCCCGCCGAACACCGCCGGCAACGTGCCGGACGGATTGCGGCGCAACGCCGCGCCGAGCACACCCCAACCGCCGAAGACCGGCGCCACCAGCACGGCACTGCGCGCCGGGTAGCGGGCCAACGCGTGCGCCACCACCAACGCACCGGCGCCGTGCCCCACCAGCACCGCCTGACGCGGCAGGCCCGCGGCCACCTGGACCACATCGTGGGCGTACGCGCGCAGCGTCGCCTCCGGCGCCGGCTCGCTGCCACCGTGCCCGCGCAGGCTCATCGTGTACGCCGGGAACCCTCGCGACGCCGCGTGTCCCAGCCAGTGCTCGGCGAACGCCCACGCGCCGTGCCCGAACCCGGGCACGAAAAGCAGCGGCGGGCGCCCCTCCTCCACCTCCGGAATCGCGCTGAGCACCTCACGCCGGGCCGGCCGGACCGGGCGGGACCACTCCCGGCCCCGCATGATCCGCAGCTGACTGCTCGCGCTCACTTGTTCGGCCTTCCGTTCGCGACTGCGGGGCTCGCAAGCTCACTCCTCGCGCTCACTTGCCCTCCAGGTCGTGCAGGGCGCGCTGGACGGCGCGCAGGTAGTCGGCGTGGCCGACCTCGAACCAGTGCCGGCTGCTCTCCTTGACCTGCCCGGAGTAGCGCTCCCCGGCCCGGTCGCGCACCTGCTGCGCGAAGGCCGCCGCCCGCTCCGGTCGATCCCGGCGGGCCCGCAGCAGCCGGGCGAAGAGCACCGTCTGCCAGTGCGACAGGGTGAACAGACCGGAGTCCGGCTGCACCAGGCCCGCCACCGCCAGCGTCGGATGCCCCGGGGTGAAGGCGTTGAGCCACAGCGTGGGCCGGCCGACGCCGGCGCTGTCACCGAACACCGACGCGTCGAGGAACTCGAAGCGCGGCAGGTAGCCGGTGGCGAAGACGACCAGCTCCGGATCGATCTCGCGGCCGTCGGTCAGCTCCACGGCGTACGGGTGGAACCGGGCGACGTCCGGCACCGGGCCGATCGCGCCGTGGCCCACGTAGTAGACGAGCTGGCTGTTCGCGATCGGGTGCGTCTCGTACACCCGGTGGTCGGGTCCGGGCAGGCCGAAGCGGGTGAGGTCGCCGACGGTCAGCCGCAGCGTCCAGTGGTAGAGCCACTGGCGCACCCGCAGCGGCACGCGCAGTGCCAGCAGAGAGTCGTTGACCTGGTCGGCGGGGCGGCCGAGCACGTACTTCGGCGCGTACCAGTAGCCGCGCCGGGTGGAGTGCCAGCACCGCGACGCCTGCTGGGCGGCCTCGACGGCGATGTCGCAGCCGGTGTTGCCGGCGCCGACCACCAGCACGCGCTTGCCCCGCAGCTGCGCCGGGTCCTTGTAGGACGAGGCGTGCATGATCTCGCCGCGGAACTGTTCGAGCCCCTCGTAGCGGGGCAGCTTGGGCGACCAGTTGTGGCCGTTGGCGACCACCACGGCGGCGTACTGGGAGGTGCGCTCCGGCCCGTACCCGCCGGTGGAGCGGGTGGTCACGTCCCAGCGGTCCCCCGCGGCCGGCTCGACCCGGACGACCTCGGTGCCGAACCAGATGTGCGAACGCAGGTCGAAGTGGTCGGCGTACCGCTCGAAGTACGAGAGCAGCCGGCTGTGGTGCGGGTAGTCCGGCCAGGAGTCCGGCATCGGGAAGTCGGGAAACTGGGTGAACGGCTTCGACGAGATCAGGTGGGTGCTGGCGTACACCGGGCTGCGGTCGTGCCGCCAGTTCCAGGCGCCGCCGACGCCGGTCTCCCGCTCGTAGCAGTCCACGCCGAACCCGTGTTCGCGCAGATTCTTGATGGCCGTCAGGCCGCTGGCCCCGGCCCCGATGACGCAGACCGTGTCGCCGCGGTCGGAGACCGGGCGGCCGTCGCGGCTCGGCGCGGACGGGTTCGCTTCCGGGTCGGGCCGGCCGTGGTCGGTGGAGGTGGACACCGGGACATCTCCTTTTGTGCGGCACGCGTGCCGGTCGCCGCGAAATCCTCTCCACATCGGAGCCGGATGTCCAGCCCCGGCGCGGACGGATCGACGGTCGCGCCGGTCGGGGGTCAGCCGGTGGTGGGCAGCAGCAGGTCGACCAGGACCGGGAAGTGGTCGCTGGCCCGCCGGGTCTGCGGCGTGTCCACCACGTCGTAGTCGACCACGGTGATCCGCGGGTCGACGAAGAGCGCGTCGATGCGCCGGCGGGGGTCGGCGCAGGAGTAGGTGAGCCGGTCCGTCCGGTCGGCCGCCACCGCGGCGTCGGTCAGGCCGCGCGCCACGGTGGCCCAGGCCGGCCCGTCCGGGCCCTCGTTGAGGTCCGCGCCGGCCACCACCGGCCCGCTCGCCGCGTCCAGGCCGCGCCGGAACTCGGCGGCCTGCGCGGGACGTTCGGCCGGGTCGGTGGACAGGTGGGAGCCGGCGAGGGTGAACCGGGCAGCGCCGACCCGGCAGTCGGCGTACGCGGCGCCGCGCAGGTGCCGGCCGGGCGTGAGCGGAAAGCGCTGGCAGCGGGTGTCCCGCACCTGGACGCGCAGGCTGGTCAGCAGCAGGTTGCCCAGGGCGGGCAGCCCACCGGCGGCCACCACCAGGCCGAACGACTCCGCCAGCGTGGCCGACTTCTGCCGCCACCGGAACCGGCGCGGCCCCTCCTGCACGATCACCACGTCCGGCGTCACGGCCCGGACCACGGCCGCCAGGGCCGCGGTGTCGTCGCGCTGGCTGTGGATGTTGTACGACACCACCCGCAGTGGTACGCCGTCCGCCTCGCTCATTCCGGCTCGCCTCAGATCCGCCGGGCCAGGTCGGCGGCGCCGATCACTCCGGCGCTGTTGCCCAGCTCGGCGGGGAGCACCTCGGCCACCGGCAGGCGCCCCCGCTGGGAGAGCGCGTCGAGGTACGAGCGGCGCGCCGGGCCGAGCAGCAGGTCACCGGCGTCGATCACGCCACCGCCGACCACCAGGGTCTGCGGGTCGAGGATCTGCGCCATGTCGGCGAGGCTGGTGCCCAGCCACCGGCCGATCTGCGCGAACGCCTCGGTGGAGACCGGGTCGCCGCCCTGCGCGGCGGCGGTCACCATGTGGCCGGTGATCGCCTCGGTGTCGCCGCCGGCCAGCTCCAGCAGCGCGGTGGCGCGTTGCGGCTCCTGCCGGGCGCCGGCCCGGGCGAAGCGGACCAGGGCGCTGCCGCTGGCGTACTGCTCGATGCAGCCGAGCCGCCCGCAGCCGCACTGGTGCCCGTCCGGCACGGCCAGCATGTGGCCCAGCTCCGCGGCGACGCCGTGCGCGCCGCGCAGCAGCTCACCGCCGAGCACGATGCCACCGCCGACGCCGGTGCCGATGGTGAACATGACCATGGAGTCGTCGGCGTCCCGGGCCGCGCCGTAGCGGAACTCGGCCCAGGCGGCCACGTTGGCGTCGTTCTCCACGATCACCGGCAGGCCGACGGCCGCGCTGACGTACTCGCGCAGTGGCTCGTCCCGCCAGGCCAGGTTGGGGGCGAAGAGCACGGTCGAGCGGTGGGCGTCGATCCAGCCGGCCGCACCGATGCCGACCGCCTCGATCGTCCGTCCGGTAGCCAGTTCGCCGACCAGGTCAATGATGACGTCGCGGGTCTTGGCGACGTCATCGGCGGGAGTGTCCCGTCGGGTCTGCACGAGGACCGTGCCGGTGTCGTCCACGACACCGCCGGCCACCTTCGTGCCACCGACGTCGACTCCGATGGTCAGCGTCACCGCTGCCGCTCCCCTCTGCTGTGCTGTCCGGCCCGCACGCCGGCGACACGCCGGTCCGGGTCGGGATGTCCCGCGCTCAGGCGACGTCGCCCGGTGCGGCCGCGCCGGTGTCGTCGGGCACCCGCGTCGCGGGCACCACGGGTCGGTCGGTCGGCGCCGGTGGGGCCACCGTCCCGGCCTCGTCGACGGGTGGTGCGGTGGCCGGGGCGGGTGGGTCCGCCGTCCGGGTGGCGACCGACCAGACGTCCCGCTCCGGCGCCGGCTGAGAATCATGCCCGGTACGGGTGGCATCGCGCCACACGTGGTCGTCACCGGGTCCGGTGA
>NZ_RCVI01000242.1:0-76319 GCF_003667455.1 Micromonospora sp. CV4
CACCGGCACCGATGCCCGCCCGGTCCGACCCGGCGCGGCCGAACCCACCGAGGCGGATCCGGCGGCCGCTCCGCCGCGCGGCGGCACCACGGCGGCGCCACCCACCGAGGCCCGCCCACCGGCGGCCCGCGGTGTGACCGAGGCACGACCGGGGGACGCCCCGGCCTCCGAGGCCGACCATCCGCTCCCTCGGGAGTCACCGCCAGGTCGGCGGTACGCGTCGTCCGCGCCCGGTCCGGGGTCGCCGTCCGGCCCCGGGTACTGGGTCCGTCCACGCGCAGAACTGGGATCGCCGTACGAGTTCATTCCTCACACCCTGCCGGTCGCGGTGGGGCGCGACTGCGCCGCCACCGGGTTGCCGTGAGTTGCTTCACCCGGGACGCCGGCACGGGGGTGCCGGTTCGCCGGGGTCATTGCAGTATCAATCGGGCCAATCAGACCAACGAGCGGTCGGCCGTCCCGGGTAGCGTCTGCGGCCCCGGGGCCGGTCGAACCAGCTGAGATCACCGTTGCGCCTCTCGCCTCCGCCGGCCGGCGCCACCGGCGCCCGCCGCGTCCTGCTCGCTGATGCCGTCGCCTTCGCCGGTGAGACCGTCCCGGCCGAGCAGGTACTGCTCGACGAGATGGTTCCAGTCACAGCCGAGGCACACCTCCACCACGAAGACCTGGAACTCACGCAGCGTCATCGCCAGCACGGGCAACTCAGCCAGTGTCCGGGCCTGGCCGGCGGACTGCTTGAGCTCGTCCCCGTAAATGTAGTGGACGAGTGTCAGGTTCTCACTGCGGCAGATCGGGCAGCGCAGGTCGGTCGGCTCGCCGTGGAACCGCGCGGCGTTCTTCAGGTACGGCGACGCGTCGCAGACGTCGTACGTGCCGACCCGGCCGGCCAGGAGCTCACGCAGCACCGCTCGCTTCTGGAGCGAGTAGTCGACGACCTGGCGCTGCGTACGCATGCGGAGAAGGGTACGCGGTCCGGCTCGACCAGGCGACCACGGTCACGATCCGTGACGACAGCATCCCGGAACGGGGGTTTGCCCTGGCATCCTCGACCCGCTAACGTGCGATGTATCGGTCCGATACATCGCGGCGGTTACCGCTCCGCGCCGGGGGTAAGAGAGGGTGGCGCAGTGCTCGAGTTCGCCATCCTCGGCCTCCTGCAGGAGTCTCCGATGCACGGCTATGAGCTGCGCAAGGAGCTGACCGCCAAACTCGGCGCGATCCGGGCGGCGATCAGCTACGGCTCGCTCTACCCGACCCTGCGCAGGTTGCAGGCGGCGGGATGGATCACCGAAGCCGCCGAGACGCCCGCCACCGCCGAGGAGGTTCCCGCGCTGACCAGCCGACGAGGTCGGGTGGTCTACAAAATCACCGCGGAAGGCAAGGAACGCTTCGCCCAGCTGATCGCGCAGGCCGGGCCCGAGACGTACGACGACACGGGTTTCGGAGTGCACTTCGCGTTCTTCGCCCGGACCGACCAGGCGACCCGACTGCGCATTCTGGAGGGTCGCCGCCGCAAGATCGAGGAACGTCGCGAAGGACTTCGCGACGTGCTGGGCCGGGCGGCCGAGCGCCTCGACGCTTACACCCTGGAACTGCAGCGCCACGGCCTTGACGCCTGTGAGCGCGAGGTCCGCTGGCTGGAGGAGCTCATCGCCAACGAGCGCTCCGGCCGAGCCCCGACGGTCCCGGACATCGGGACGGCCGGTGGCCGACGAGAAGACAACAGCCCGCCTCCGCCTGGAGAGACCAGGAAAGAGCGGCCGTGACAGAAAAGAAGGAGGCAGACGCTATGGGCTCCGTCCGCGTCGCCATCGTCGGTGTGGGTAACTGCGCCTCGTCCCTGGTTCAGGGCGTCGAGTACTACCGGAATGCCGACCCGAACGACCGCGTCCCGGGTCTCATGCACGTCGCCTTCGGCGACTACCACGTCTCCGCCGTCGAGTTCGTCGCGGCGTTCGACGTGGACGCCAAGAAGGTGGGCATGGACCTCGCGGAGGCGATCGTCGCCAGCGAGAACAACACCATCAAGCTCTGCGACGTGCCGCCGACCGGCGTCAGCGTGCAGCGCGGTCCGACCTTCGACGGTCTGGGCCAGTACTACCGCGAGATCGTCGAGGAGTCCGACGCCACCCCCGTCGACGTGGCGCAGGCACTGCGCGACGCGCAGGTCGACGTCGTCGTCTGCTACCTCCCGGTCGGCTCGGAGCAGGCCGCCAAGTACTACGCCCAGGCGGCGATCGACGCCGGCTGCGCGTTCGTCAACGCCCTGCCGGTCTTCATCGCCTCCGACCCGGAGTGGGCCCAGAAGTTCACCGACGCCGGCCTGCCGATCGTCGGTGACGACATCAAGAGCCAGGTCGGCGCCACCATCGTGCACCGCGCCCTCGCGAAGCTCTTCGAGGACCGCGGCGTCGAGCTGCTGCGCACGTACCAGCTCAACTTCGGCGGCAACATGGACTTCATGAACATGCTGGAGCGCAAGCGGCTGGTCTCGAAGAAGATCTCGAAGACCCAGTCGGTCACCTCGCAGATCCCGCACGAGATGAGCAAGAGCGACGTGCACATCGGCCCGTCGGACCACGTGCCGTGGCTCGACGACCGCAAGTGGGCGTACATCCGCCTGGAGGGTCGCTCGTTCGGTGACACCCCGCTGAACGCCGAGCTCAAGCTCGAGGTGTGGGACTCCCCGAACTCGGCCGGCGTCATCATCGACGCGGTCCGCGCCGCGAAGATCGCGCTGGACCGGAAGATCGGCGGCCCGATCCTGTCGGCCTCGTCGTACTTCATGAAGTCCCCGCCGGTGCAGTACGCCGACCACGACGCCCACCAGGCCGTGGAGGAGTTCATCGCCGGTGAGGTCGAGCGCTGACCCGCTGAACACCAGCACGGCGAGGGCCGGGTCCGAACGGACCCGGCCCTCGCCGCGTTCAGCCCACCATCTCCAGGTACGGCGACAGCCGCAACGCGCGCACCCTCGTCAGAGCCCGTTCCAGGCGTGTCGCAGCGCGACCCCGGCCTCCAGCTCCAGCAGCTTGACCTTGCGGGGCAGCCCGCCGCCGAAGCCGACCAGCTTGCCGCCCGCGCCGACGATCCGGTGACACGGCACGATCACGGGCACCGGGTTGCGGTTGCAGGCAACGCCCACCGCCCGTGCCGCCCCGGGATCGCCGACACGTCGCGCCACCTCGCCGTACGTCAGAGTCTCCCCGTACGGAATGCGGGTCATCTCCCGCCACACCGCCCGCTCGAAGTCGGAGCCGCGCGGCGCCGACACCGGGACGGTGAACGCGGTCAACTCGCCGGCGAAGTACGCCCGAAGCTCGGCGACGGCCCGGCGGGACAGCGCGTCCTTGGGCTCCTCGCCGGCGGCCTCGACCCGGCCGAAGTGGGCGCCGCAGACGCTCGTGCCGTCGGTGGCCACGGAGAACTCGCCGATCGGTGAGTCGAGGACGGTCCAGTGCATCGGTCCATTGTCCCTGCTGCGGACTCCTTCGCCAGGCCGGCGGTCGGCCGGCGGCGCAGAGAGATAACTCGCCGACGTCCGGTGGCGCCGCCCCCTTTTTGGATCAACGCCGCCCGACCCGCCTCGGTAGATCATCTTCGCGTCGGGATGGATGGTTGAACGTTGCGCCACATCGATACCGTGCAGGTCGTGGCCACGGGGACGCTCATCTTTCTCATCATCGGCGGGGCGGGTGTCGGCGTGCTGGCGCTCGCCCTGCTCGGCACCGAACTCTTCCAGTTCGGGCATGGCGACGTGGACGGGCCGATCAGGCTCGAGACGGTCGCCGGCTTCGCCGGGGCGTTCGGGTTCGGCGCGGCCATCGTCAACGAGCTACTCGGTGCGCGTACACCCGGAATGGTCGCGGGGGCGGCGGCCGGCGGTCTGATCGCCGCCGTGCCCACCGGCTGGTTGGCGTCCCGGCTGAGCCGGGCGGCCCGGAACATGCGCACCGACCCCACCCCCACCCGTGACGACCTGGTCGGCGCGCTCGGCCTGGTGGTCACCCCGGTGCCCGTCGACGGCTACGGCGAGGTCCGGGTACGCGTCGCCGGTCAGCCGGTCAAGCTCAACGCCCGCGCCGACCAGCCGATCCCGGTCGGCGCCCAGGTCTTCGTCGTGCAGGCGCTCAGTGAGACCAGCGTGCTCGTCGAGACCTACTGACTCCTTCTCGCAGACGGGACCCTTCATGCCCCTGTTAATCGCCATCGGCGGCGCGGTACTCCTCGTGCTCGTCCTGGTGTTCTTCGTGCTCTCCCGGATCAAGGTGGCCGGCCCGAACGAGGCCTTCATCGTGACCGGCCGCAAGGGCCGCACCACGCAGACCGCCGACGGCGGCCGGTCGACCGACATGTCCGGCCAGAAGGTGGTGCTGGGCGCCTCGGTCTTCGTGCTGCCGGTGGTGCAGAAGCTCCAGTCACTCGACCTGTCCAGCCGGAGGATCGACGTCGGCATCCGGGGCGCGGTGAGCAAGCAGGGCATCCGCACCGACCTGCACGGGGTGGCGATCGTGAAGGTCGGCGGCACCGAGGACGCGATCCGCGCCGCCGCCCAGCGGTTCCTGCACCAGCAGGACGAGATCGACAACTTCACCCGGGAGGTGCTGGCCGGTGCGCTGCGCTCGATCGTCGGTCGGCTCACCGTCGAGGAGGTCATCCGGGACCGGGCGGCGTTCGCCAGCGCGGTGGCGGAGGAGGCCGAGCACTCGATGACCAACCAGGGTCTGGTGCTGGACACGTTCCAACTCCAGGACATCCTGGCCGAGGGCTCCTACCTCCAGGACCTGGGTCGACCCGAGGCCGCCCGGGTCCTCAAGGACGCGGCGATCGCCGAGGCGCGGGCCCGGCAACAGGCCGAGCAGGAGCGGCTGCTCGCCGAGGAGGCCATCGCCGAGGCGAACCGGAACCTGTCCCTCAAGCAGGCCGGCATCCAGGCGGAGATCGACGCGGCGAAGGCGAAGTCGGCGGCGGCCGGGCCGCTCGCGCAGGCGGAGCGGGACCAGGCGATCCTCTCCGAGCAGCAGAAGGTCGCCGAGCGCAACGCCGAACTCAAGCAGCGCCAACTGGACACCGAGGTGCGCAAGCCGGCCGACGCGGCCCGGTACAAGGTGGAGCAGGAGGCCGAGGCGTCCCGCGCCGCGGCGGTGCTGCACGCCGACGCGCAGCGGCAGTCGGTCATCGCCGCCGCCCAGGCCTCCGCCGAGCAGGCGCGGCTCACCGGTGAGGGCGAGCGGGCCCGACGGGCCGCGCTCGCCGAGGCGAACGCGATCGAGGGCGCCAAGGAGGGCGAGGCCGAGCAGCGCCGGCGCTCCGCGATCGCCGAGGCGGTGGAGCGGGAGGGTCAGGCCGAGGCGGCGGCCATCCTGGCGAAGGGCCAGGCCGAAGCGGACGCGATGGCACGCAAGGCGGAAGCCTTCGCCGCGTACGGGGAGGCGGCGGTGCTGGACCTGCTGGTCAAGGTGCTGCCGCAGGTGGTGGAGGCGGCCAGCGCCCCGATCGGGGCGATCGACAAGATGACCGTCATCTCCACCGA
The DNA here is from genome assembly GCF_003667455.1 of Micromonospora sp. CV4. Classification (NCBI taxonomy): domain Bacteria; kingdom Bacillati; phylum Actinomycetota; class Actinomycetes; order Micromonosporales; family Micromonosporaceae; genus Micromonospora; species Micromonospora sp. CV4. The sequence goes on from NZ_RCVI01000242.1 coordinate 5,534, forward strand.
CGGCGCCTCGTCGCTGACGAAGTCGGTGGCCGGCAACGTGGCCCAGGGGTTGCAGCTCGGCAGTGACCTGACCGGGATCGACCTGGCCGGCCTGCTCGCCCGGCTCGGCTCGGCGTCCGGCGCGGGCGGCAACGGCACGACGACCGGCAAGGGCACCACGGCCGTGGACGGGACCGCCGTCGAGACCCGCTGACGCCGTACGCCGACGGGCGCCGCTCCCAGGTTTCGGGGGTGGCGCCCGTCGGCATATCAGGAGATCAGGCCCTCGGCGCGGGCCCAGCGCAGCAGCTCCGCCTCCGCGGCGTCGCGATCCAGCGGGCCGTGCTCCAGGCGCTGCTCCTTGAGGTGCTTCCACGCCCGCCCCACGACCGGCCCCGGCGGTACGCCGAGCAACTCCATGATCGCGTTGCCGTCCAGGTCCGGGCGGACCCGCGCCAGGTCCTCCTCGGCCGCGATCCGGGCGATCCGGTCCTCCAGCGCGTCGTAGTCCGCGCCGAGCTGCGCGGCCTTACGCCGGTTGCGGGTGGTGCAGTCCGAGCGGGTCAGCTTGTGCAGCCGAGGTAGCAGGTCACCGGCGTCGGCGACGTAGCGGCGTACCGCTGAGTCGGTCCACTCGCCCCGGCCGTACCCGTAGAAGCGCAGGTGCAGCGCGACCAGCGCGGTCACCTTCGCGGTGATGTCCTTGGGGTAGCGCAGCGCCTTCATCCGGGCCTTGGTCAGCCTGGCGCCGACCACCTCGTGGTGGTGGAAGCTGACCCGGCCGTCGGAGCCGACCGCCTTCGTCGCCGGCTTGCCCACGTCGTGCATGAGGGCGGCCATCCGCAGGATGAAGTCGCAGCCGCCCTCCTCCTCGAAGGAGACCGCGTTCTCGACGACCGTCAGCGTGTGCTCGTAGACGTCCTTGTGCTGGGCGTGCTCGTCGATCTCCAGCTTGAGCCCGGTCAGCTCCGGCAGGAACCGCTCGGCCAGCCCGGTGTCGACCAGCAGCCGCAACCCGGTGATCGGGTCGGCGCCGCAGAGCAGCTTGGTGAACTCGTCACGGATCCGCTCGGCGGTGATCCGGTCCAGGTCGGCGGCCATCCGGCTCATCGCCGTGTGCACGTCCGGGTGCACGGCGAAGCGCAGTTGGGCGGCGAACCGGGCGGCCCGCAGCATCCGCAGCGGGTCGTCGCCGAACGACTCGCGGGGATCGGCGGGGGTACGAATGACCTTGGCCGAGAGATCGTCCAGCCCGCCGTGCGGGTCGGTGAAGCGGTGCTCCGGCAGGCTGACCGCCATCGCGTTGATGGTGAAGTCGCGCCGCCGCAGATCCTCGGTGAGGCTGGTGCCGTAGACCACCACGGGGTTACGGGTGACCTGGTCGTACGACTCGGCGCGGAAGGTGGTGATCTCCAGTCGGAGGCCGTCGCGCTGGGCGCCGATGGTGCCGAACTCCCGGCCCGTCTCCCAGATCGACTCGGCCCAGCCCTTGATGATCCGCAGCGTCTCGTCGGGGTGCGCGTCGGTGCAGAAGTCCAGGTCGTCCCCGAGTCGGCCGAGCAGCGCGTCCCGCACCGAACCGCCCACCAGGTGCAGCTCGTGACCGGCGCGTACGAACCGGCGGCCCAACTCGTCGGCGACCGGGGAGACCCGGAGCAGTTCGGCGACGGCGTTGCGCTGCGCGGCGGTGAGTTCGCGGCGGTCGGCGGCGTGGGGAGCGGAGGCTTCGGACATGGGATCGCCAGCCTATCGGGCCCGGTCGGCATCCCCTCCGCCGGGCGCGGGTAACGGGTACCGGTTGACTAAGGTCTGTGACGTGCGGGTCGGTGCCCGGCTCGACGTACCCCCTGGGAGGCTGGAGATGAGCGGCGGGCTCTACCGCAGCGCGAACGCCGCGCAGGGCGGCGGTGCGGGAGCCGGCCTGGGGCCGGGGGACGGCGCCACCTTCATCTCCGCCGAGCCGCTGAACCAGCCGGCCATGGAGTCGACCGCGCCACCGCAGGAACAGGTGGGCGAGGCGAGCGCCGCGACCAACAGCGCGGTGATGGCGATCGGCAGCCTGGTCAGCCGGGGCACCGGCTTCCTGCGGACGCTGGTGCTGACCGCGGCGCTGGGTGGCGCGCTGGTCGGTGACGCCTACACCACCGCGCAGATCCTGCCCGGAATGGTCTACGAGTTCCTCCTCGGCGGAATCCTCACCAGCGTGCTGATCCCGGTGCTGGTCCGCCGGCGCAGGGCCGACGCCGACGGCGGCCAGGCGTACGCCCAGCGGCTGCTCACCCTGGCGGTGGTCACCCTGGCCGCGGCCGCGCTGGTCGCGGTGGCCGCCGCGTCGCTGCTGACCAGGCTCTACACCAGCGACAACCGCGGGTCGGACTACCAGGACCTGGTCACCAGCCTGTCCTACCTGATGTTGCCGATGATCTTCTTCACCGGCCTCAGCGCGCTGATCAGCGCGGTGCTCAACACCCGGGGGCACTTCGCCGCCCCGATGTGGGCGCCGATCCTCAACAACATCGTGGTGATCGCCACCGCCGGCCTCTACATCGCGATCTTCGGTGCGGAGATCGTCCGGCCGGAGCAGATGACCACCGGCCGGATCCTCCTGATCAGCGGTGGCACCCTGCTCGGTGTCGCGATCCAGGCCGCCGGCCTGCTGCCGGCGCTGCGCAGGGTGGGCTTCCAGTGGAAGCTCCGGTTCGACTTCCGCGCGCTCGGCCTGCGCGAGCTGGGCCGGCTCGGCGGCTGGATGTTCTGCTACGTGGCGGTCAGCCAGGTCGGCCTGATCGTGCTGTTCAACCTGCTCAACCGGGCGGGCGACGGGGACGCCGGCGCCCTGATCTACAACAACGTCTTCCTGCTGCTGATGATGGCGCACGGCATCATCGCCGTCTCGATCATCACCGCGTTGATGCCTCGGATGAGCGCCGCCGCCGCCGACGGCCGGTACGCCGACGTGGCCGCCGACCTGTCCCGGGGCACCCGGACGGTCTCCGCGGTGCTCGCTCCGATCGCCGTCTGCTACGCCGTGCTGGCCACCCCGCTGGCGGTGGTGCTGTTCCGCTACGGCGCGTTCAGCGACGAGAACGCCGCCGACACCTCGCTCGTACTGCTGCTGGCCGCGCTCGCCCTGGTGCCGTTCGCGATCAGCCAGCTCTTCACCTTCGCCTTCTACGCCCTTCCGGACACCCGCACCCCGGCGCTGATCAACATTCCGGTCGTGGCGCTGCGGATCGGCGTGCAGATCGTGCTGTTCGCCGCGTTCGCCGCCCACTTCGCAGCGGCCGGGATGATGATCGGTAACGCTGTCTCGTATCTGGCCGCGGCGATCGGCTCCGCCTGGCTGCTCCGTCCGCGGGTCGGCCGGATCGGGCTGGGCAACATCATGCGCACCCTGGGCCGGGTCCTGGTCGCCGCGCTCGGCGCCGCGCTGGTCGGCCTGCTCGCGGTCAACCTGCTGCCCGGCGGCGACACGCCGAGCTGGACCCAGGCCGTCATCCAGCTGGTGATCGGCGGAGCGGTGATCGGCGGAACGTACCTCGGTCTGGCCATGCTGCTGCGGATCGGGGAGATCACCGAGGTGGTCGGCATGGTCCGCCGCCGGATCGGTCGCTGAGCGGTAGCAGCCGGTCGCGGAGCACGAATATCCACACGGATCGTGACCGTGGATCACCAGCCTGGGGATGCACTTGTGGATAACCCCGCGATTCGCCGGTCAGCCACCGATTCGCCTGTGGATAACTGACCGTACGGCTGAGCGTGTCGGACCGATCGGCGGGAACACGCCTGTTGGCGGCGGCGCGCACCTGGGCCGGCCCCGGCGTCGGTCACTTGCGGTGAAGCCGTAGATTGGCTAGTACATGTGCCAGCAACGTGGCTGACAACGGTCGTAACCGGACGACTCTTCCGACTCCCGGCACCCCGCCGGGTACGGCGGGAAGATGACATGTCGGAGAGACGGGCAACCCGGGTAAGGTCGCTCTCGACGGGTACGGCAGGCGCCGACGCTGCGCGTCGACACCGGTCGGCCGGTTCCTTCGACGGCAGAGCGGGAAGCCACATGCCCAGCAGTGCGGGTCCATCGATCGACACGATCACCGAGGGAGGACGGGTGACCCAGGTCGGCGAGGGTCAGGAGGCGGACGAGAGCGCTCCGCCGCTCATGACCTTCGGTGCTCCCACGGCCGGTGAAATCCTCGCCGAGCGGTACGAGCTGGTCGAGCACATCAACAACGACAGCGCGGGTCGGCTGGTCTGGCGTGGGGTCGATGTCATCCTGCGCCGTCCCGTCGCGGTGGTGCTGCGCTACCCGGGTGGCGACTCCGCCACCGAGATGCTTCAGGCCGCCGTCGCGGCCAGCCGGGTCATCCACCCCAACCTGGTCGGCGTCTACGACGCCATCGACGAGGCCGAGCGGGCGTACGTGGTGCGCGAGTGGGTGGACGGGCAGTCGCTGCGCGACCTGGCGGCCGAGGGCCCGCTGGACCCGGCCCGGGCCACCGCGATCGGCAACGCCGTCGCCAGCGCGCTCGCCGCGGTGCACGCCACCGGGATGGTGCACGGCAACGTGCACCCCGGCACCGTCATGATCAGCGACGAGGGCCGCGTGGTGCTGGCCGATGCGCGCACCGACGGCGCCGACAGCCAGGAGAACGACATCCGGGCGGTCGGCGGGGTCCTCTACTTCGCCCTGACCGGCCACTGGCCGCACGCCGAGGCACCGCTGCACGGCGCGACCGCCGGTCACGGCCGGGCCGCCATCCCGGACGCGGTCCGGGACGCCAGCGGCGGCATCGCCGCGCCCCGCCAGGTCCGGGCCGGCGTGCCCGCGTACCTGGACGACCTGACCATGGACCTGCTCGACGCCGAGATCGCCCCGCCCTCGTCGGACGTACTCGCGGCCGAATTGGCCCGACTGGACGTGCCGGCCGAGGAGGAGCACTACCTCGACAACAGCGGGCCCTTGCGGTTCGCCGCCGAGACCGAGGACGAGCCGTCCCCGCTGGCCGCGGCCGGTGGTCGCAAGGTCGCCGTGGGCATCGCCGGTCTGCTGGCGGTCGCCCTGGTCGGTCTGCTGATCGGGATCAGCGCCCTGGGCGGCGACGACGAGGACCCGAAGGGCAGCGCGGGCGCGGCTCCCACCGCCAGCGCCCCGGCCGGCGAGGCCACCCCGGCCGCCGCCACCGTGCGCAAGCTGGCCGTGCAGGGCGTCCGGATCATCGACCCGGACAGCAAGAACCGCAGCGAGGTCGACGGCGCCGACAAGGTCATCGACGGTGACGAGGACAAGGGCTGGGAGACGGAGACGTACCGGGACCGGCCCAACTTCGGCAACCTCAAGAAGGGCATGGGCGTCTGGCTCGATCTCGGCGAGCCGCACAGCGTCAAGTCGGTGCAGGCGGTGCTCTCTGCTACCGGCGCCTCCGCCGAACTCCTCGCCGGCAGTGCCAACCCGCCGTCGAGTTCCAGCGGCGACAAGCAGTTGGTCGCGAGCTACAAGACCCACATCGGGCAGCCGTTCGAGGACCACGACGGCACCACCATGACGTTCAACGGCTTCGACGCGGACACGAAATACCAGTACCTGCTGTTCTGGATCACCGAACTGCCTCCGGCCGAGGGTGGCTTCAAGCTGGGGGTGCAGGAGATCACGGTCCAGGGGTCGTGAGCCGGGCACCAGACAGCAGTCACCGCATCCGCTGGACGCGGTGATGGACGGGCGCGACGCCGCAACGGACCTGGAGCTGCTGCGCGCCCACGTCAGCGGAGACCGGGACGCCTTCGCCGAACTGTTCCGTCGGCACCGGGATCGGCTCTGGGCGGTGGCCCTGCGGACGCTCGGTGACCGGGAAGAGGCAGCCGATGCCCTCCAGGACGCGCTGTTGTCCGCGCACCGGGCGGCTGGCCGGTTCCGCGGTGACTCCGCCGTCACCACCTGGCTGCACCGCATCGTGGTGAACGCCTGCCTGGACCGGATCCGACGCCGGCAGGCGCACCCCACCGTTCCGCTGCCGGACGGCAACCGCGCCGCGGACGGGTCGGGCACCCCCGGGGTGGAGCCGGCCGCGCCGGCGCAGGACCATGACACCGCGCTGGTGGTCCGGGAGGCGCTCGCCGCCCTGCCCGTCGAGCAACGTGCCGCCCTGGTTCTGGTGGACCTGCAGGGTTATCCGGTCGCCGAGGTGGCACGCATCCTCGGCGTCGCCGAGGGGACGGTGAAGAGCCGGTGCGCCCGGGGTCGGGCCCGGCTGGCGGTGCTGCTCGGGCACCTCCGCCCGGCAGCGGCCGCGGTCCGCCCGGAGCCATCCGGATCGGTCACGGACGTGCCCGGCGTCACGCAGGGGAACCCACGCCCGGTGGAGGGCGTCGGATCGGGGTCGGGCCGGTACCGGCGGGACGCCAATCAGGAGGACACGTGACGACCGAGGGGTACAGGGAGGTCGACGACGACCTGCTCGCTGACTACCTCGGCGGGGCGTTGGACGGCACCCCGCAGCAGGCGGAGGTCGCTCGGCTGGTCGACACGGACCCGGCCTGGGCCGGGGCGTACGCGCTGCTGGCCCACGCGGTGACCGAGGTCCGCGCCGACCTGGCCCGGTGGGCCGAGCCAGCCCCGGAGCTGCCGCCAGCGGTCGCCGACCGACTCACCGCAGCGCTGGCCGCGGCGGATCCCGCGCCGAACGGCACCTCGGCCGACGCGGACACCGCCGACGTCGAGCCGGAAGCCGACGTCACCACACCGGTAGTGCCCGCACAGGGCGGAAGCGGTCGTCGGCCCGCCGGCCCCTCCCCGGCCGAGTCGGCACGCGGCCCGCGAACCGGCCCGGGTCGCGGTCGGCGCAGGTGGACCCGGCGTGCCGCTCCGGTGGCCGTGGCGGCGGTCGCCGTCGTCGCGGTCGGGCTGGGCCTCACCCAACTCTCGACGAACTCCTCGGACACCGCCGGCACGAGTGCCCTGAACCAACCGGCCAGCGCGCCCGAGAGCGCGGCGGCCGCCGGCGCGGTCCGCACCACCGGGCCGGCCCTGCACAGCGGTACGAACTACACGCCGCAGACCCTCGGCAACCCGACGGGTGTGCCGTCCCCACTACGGGGCGGCGGCAGTAGCGTCTTCTCAGGGCAGCCTGGGATGGACGCCGAAAAGGACCAGCGAACGGCGGCGACGTCGGGCGGGCTGAGCCCGTTGGCCAGGCTGACCGACGAGGCCGCGCTGACCACCTGCCTGGCCGACGTTGCGGCGGAGCACGGATCCGCCCCGCTGGTCGTCGACGTGATCGACTACGCGGGGTTCCGGGGCGAACCGGCACTGGTCATCCGGTTCACCGACGCGGCGGGGGCCCGCTGGGCCTGGGTGAGCGGCCCGGAGTGTGGCGTCCCCGGGTCCGGCTCGGACAGCCGGTATTCGGCGCGGGTAGGGTGAATCTGCGGTCCCCGGCGCCCTGGGCGTCGGCGTGACCTGACCCACCGGATGTCCGGCTCGGGAATCCCCGGTTCGTACGATGACGTTCTGGAAGTCACCTGCCGGCACCCTCCAGGCGTCGGCACTCGGATCAGCATCGGTGCGTGCGCCGACGCCGACACACACAACTCGGGAGACGGCAGTGGACGAGGTCCGCAACCTGATCATCATCGGCTCCGGGCCGGCCGGTTACACGGCGGCCGTCTATGCCGCACGCGCCAACCTGAAGCCGCTGATCATCGAGGGCGTGCAGTCGGGCGGCGCGCTGATGACCACTACCGAGGTGGAAAACTTCCCCGGCTTCGCCGACGGCATCCTCGGCCCCGAGCTGATGGACAACATGCGCAAGCAGGCCGAGCGGTTCGGCGCCGAGTTCCTCACCGACGACGTGACCCGGGTCGAGCTGGTCGACACCGGCGACGCGGGCTCCGGCGCGGTGAGCACCGTCTGGGTCGGCGAGACCGCCTACCGGGCCCGCTCGGTCATCCTCTCCACCGGTTCGGCCTGGCGTCCGCTGGGCGTGCCCGGCGAGCAGGAGTTCCTCGGCCACGGCGTGTCCTCGTGCGCCACCTGTGACGGGTTCTTCTTCCGCAACCAGCACATCGTGGTCGTCGGCGGCGGCGACTCGGCGATGGAGGAGGCCAGCTTCCTCACCCGCTTCGCCGACTCGGTCACCATCATCCACCGGCGCGACTCGTTCCGGGCCAGCAAGATCATGGCTGACCGGGCGCTGAACAACGAGAAGATCAAGGTCGAGTGGAACAGCACCGTCGAGGAGATCCTGGGCGCCGACGGCAAGGTCACCGGCGTACGGGTCCGCAACGTGCACAGCGGCGAGACCAAGGTGCTGGACGTGACCGGCGTCTTCGTGGCCATCGGTCACGACCCCCGCAGTGAACTCTTCCGCGACCAGGTCGAGCTGGACGACGAGGGCTACGTGAAGGTCCAGGCCCCCAGCACCCGGACCAACGTGCCCGGCGTCTTCGCCGCTGGCGACGTGGTCGACCACACCTACCGTCAGGCGATCACCGCGGCCGGCACCGGCTGTGCCGCCGCGCTCGACGCCGAACGGTTCATCGCGACGCTCAGCTGAAAAATCGAACACATCCCGGAGGAGGGGCATAGTGGGAACAACCAAGGCGGTCACCGACAAGAGCTTCGTCGCTGACGTGCTGCAGGCCGACAAGCCGGTGCTGGTGGACTTCTGGGCCGAGTGGTGCGGCCCCTGCCGCAAGGTGTCGCCGCTGCTCGAGGAGATCGCCCGCGAGATGGGTGACCAGGTCACCATCGTCAAGCTCAACATCGACGAGAACCCGGAGACCGCCCGCGCCTACCGGGTGATGTCGGTGCCCACGCTCACCGTCTTCAAGAACGGCCAGCCGGTGCAGTCGATCGCCGGCGCCAAGCCGAAGGGCGAGCTGGTCCGGCTCATCGAATCGGCGCTCTGACCAGCAGGAACGTCACGAACCCCGTACCCGTCATCGGGTGCGGGGTTCGCTGTTCTCCGGGGCCACGCCGCCGCCCGTTTTTCCAGCCCGAGCCACCTCGCAGCCCCGGAACGCATAGCCTCAAGCCTGGGCCGCCCGGCCAGCCAGCGTCGTGCAGAGGGGGTCGTGCGTGCGTCCGATCCGACCCGGTGACCGGGGACCCGCGGTCACGGAGATCCGTACCATCCTCACCGGCCTCGACCTGCTGGCGTCCGCCGCCAGCCCACACCTGGACGAGTTCGACCTCGACACCGAACGCGCGGTCCGCGCGTTCCAGCAGTCCCGCGGGCTCAGCGTGGACGGCCGGGTCGGTACGGAGACGTGGGGGGCCCTGGACGCCGCCCGGTGGCGGCTCGGCGCCCGCACCCTCTACCACGCGGTGCCCGAACCGCTCACCGGCGAGGACGTGCGGTCGCTCCAGGAGCGACTCCTGGAAATGGGGTACGACGTGGGCCGGGCGGACGCCATCTACGGCATCCGGACCTCCCGGGCGGTGGCCCAGTTCCAGCGCGAGGTCGGGCTCACCCCCGACGGCTCCTGCGGACCGCAGACCATGAACGCGCTGCGCCGGATCGGCCGGAAGGTGGTCGGTGGCCGCCCCCAGTGGCTACGGGAGTCCGACGCGATCCGGCAGTCCGGGCCGGCGCTGGTCGGCAAGACGGTGGTCATCGACCCCGGCCACGGTGGCACCGACCCGGGGGTGGTCGTGCCGGACGGGTCGTTGCGCTGGACGGAGGCGGACCTGATGCACGACCTCGCCAGCCGGCTGGAGGGGCGGCTCGCCGCGTCCGGAGTGCGGGTGCAGCTCACTCGGGGCCCGGCGCCCGACAGTTGCCTGCCGGACACCGACCGCGCGCAACTGGCCAACTCACTCGGCGCCGACGTGTTCATCTCGCTGCACCTGGACGGCCACGCCAACCCGGACGCGGACGGCGTGGCGACCTACCACTACGGCACCAACAACGGGGTGACCTCGGCGACCGGTGAACGGCTGGCCGGGCTGGTGCAGCGGGAGATCGTCGCGCGCACCGGGCTGCGGGACTGCCGTACCCACGCCAAGGCGTGGGATCTGCTGCGACTGACCCGCATGCCGGCGGTCCGGGTGGAGGTCGGCTATCTCACCTCGCCGACGGACCGCACCCGCCTGATCGACCCCCGGTTCCGGGACCGGGTGGTGGAGGCCATCGTGGCCGCGGTGCAACGGATGTACTTCCCGATCGAGCGGGACGTCCCGACCGGCTCGATCGACGTCAGCGAGCTGCGAGCGGTGGTGACCGCCGGGACGGTGGTCGACTGAGCCCGGCGGTGGGCACGGGAGACGCTCGACGCGACGTCCGCTCAGCCGCCGGTGGAGCGGGTGGCCGGGGCGGGCCGGACCGGGCGGAGCAGGGTCTCCGGGCTCATCGAGCCGAGCAGCTTCTCCAGCGCGTACTCGACGTCGGACTTCCAGCTCAGCGCGGTGCGCAGCTCCAGCCGGAGCCGGGGAAACCGCGGATGCGGACGGACCGTCTTGAATCCGACGGAGAGGAAGAAATCGGCCGGCGCGACACAGCCGCCCGCCGGATCGTCCGCGTCGCCGAACTTCGCGTCCCCGAACGCCTCGATCGCCTTGATCCCCCGCTTGGTCAGGTCTCGGGCGACACCCTGCACCAGCATCCGGCCCAACCCACCACCGGCGAACGCGGCGACCACGTTGGCGGTCATCAACAGCGCGGCGTCGGCGGAGACCGGCGAGGTGGGGAAGGCCATCGACCGGGGGACGTAGGCGGGCGGGGCGTACATCACGAAGCCCGCCGGCATGCCGTCGACGTACGCGAGCTTGCCGCACGAGCCCCACTCCAGCAGCGTCTGGGAGACCCACGCTTCCTTCTCCAGGCCCGGATCGCCGGCGGCACAGGCCCGGTCGGCGGAGACCGGGTCCAGCTCCCAGTAGACGCACTGTCGGCACGGGCGAGGAAGGTCTTCCAACGTGTCGAGGGTCAGGCTGACCAGACGTCGCGACATATGGCGCATCCCCACAATAGGCTCGGTGGTGAGACCGGCACGGAACGACAGCGCCGCCTTCCTGCCCCCGACGAGCGATCGTACGCCGCCGATCGACGGTACGGGAGGGGACGCGCAGATGCTCACCGCCGCGTGGGACACCGGGGACCGGTCCGGGATGTGGACGGTCCGGCGCAGCAGGCCGGCAGCGTGGCTCCGGCGGACTAGGATCGACAATCGGTGTCCCCGCCGCCATGGTCGCCAGCGTCCGGGGTACCCGGGGGGAGCCACCCGAGCAGCGATCGAGGTGAGGTCATGACCGGCACGACGCTCGACGACTACACCGACCGGTACGCCCGGCGGGTACGCGGGATGACCGCCTCCGAGATCCGAGCACTCTTCGCGGTGGCCAGCCGGCCGGAGGTCGTCTCGCTCGCCGGTGGGGCGCCGTACATCGCCGCCCTGCCGCTCGACGCGGTCGGCGAGATGCTCGGCCGGCTCGGGTCCGAACACGGCGTGACGACCCTCCAGTACGGCATCGGCCAGGGCACCCTTGAGCTGCGCGAACGGATCTGCGAGGTGATGGCGCTCTCCGGGATCGACGCCGGCTGCGGCGCCTCCCCGGAGGACGTGGTGGTCACCGTGGGCGGGCAGCAGGCGCTGGACCTGGTGGCCCGGCTCTTCCTCGACCCGGGTGACGTGGTGCTCGCCGAGGGTCCGACGTACGTCGGCGCGCTCGGTGTGTTCCAGGCCGCTCAGGCGCAGGTGGCGCACGTGCCGATGGACGCCGACGGGCTGATCCCGGAGGCGCTGGAGACGGCCATCGCCGACCTGGCCCGCGCGGGGCGACGGGTGAAGTTCCTCTACACCATCCCCACCTACCAGAACCCGACCGGCGTGACGCTCAGCGAGGAGCGCCGGGAGCGGGTGCTCGACATCTGCGAGCGCGCCGGCCTGCTCGTGGTCGAGGACGACCCGTACGGTCAGCTGGGGTTCGAGGGCGAGGCGCCGGCGCCGCTGCGGGCCCGCCGCCGGGACGGCGTCTTCTATCTCAGCACCTTCTCCAAGACCTTCGCGCCCGGGCTGCGGGTCGGCTGGATCCTGGCGCCCCACGCGGTCCGCGACAAGCTGGTCATCGCCAGCGAGGCGCAGATCCTCTGCCCCAGCGGCTACGCCCAGGCCGCGGTCGCCACCTACCTGGGCACCATGCCCTGGCGGCAGCAGCTCAAGGTCTACCGCGAGGTCTACCGGGAGCGCCGGGACGCCATGCTCGACGCGCTGGCCGACCTGATGCCCGAGGGCACCAGCTGGACCACCCCGGCCGGCGGCCTGTTCGTCTGGGCCACCCTGCCCGACGGGCTCGACTCGAAGGCCATGATGCCGCGCGCCGTCGCCGCCCGCGTCGCCTACGTGCCCGGCACCGGCTTCTACGCCGACGGCACCGGCACCGGCACGATGCGGCTGAACTTCAGCTTCCCGCCACCCGAGCGGATCCGCGAGGGCGTACGCCGCCTGGCCGGAGTGATGGAGCAGGAGATCGCCATGCGTCGGGTCTTCGGCACCGCGGGAGGCGCCGCCGGGCGCCGCGGCGGGGCCGGCTCCGACGTGCCGGGGCCCGACTTGGCATGATGCCGGCATGGGTACGACCGCTGCCGAGCGCCTCCACGTGACCACCTCCGCCGTCGCGGCCGACCTGCACGTGCTGGTACTCGCCGGCGGGCTCTCCTACGAGCGGGACGTCTCGCTACGCTCCGGCCGCCGGGTGCTCGACGCGCTGCGCGCCGTCGGCGTCGAGGCCGAGTTGCGGGACGCCGACGTGGCTCTGCTGCCGGCGCTCGCCGTCGACCCACCGGACGCCGTGGTGATCGCCCTGCACGGCGCCACCGGCGAGGACGGCTCGCTGCGCGGGGTGCTGGACCTGTGCGGCGTCCCGTACGTCGGCTGCGACGCCCGTGCATCCCGACTCGCCTGGGACAAGCCCTCGGCCAAGGCGGTGCTCCGCGAGGCCGGCATCCCGACGCCGGACTGGGTGGCCCTGCCCCACGACCGCTTCTCCGAGCTGGGCGCGGTGGCCGTGCTCGACCGGATCGCCGACCGGCTGGGCCTGCCCCTGATGGTCAAGCCGACGCAGGGCGGTTCGGGGCTGGGCGCCGCCGTGGTCCGCGACGCCGCATCGCTGCCGGCCGCGATGGTCGGTTGCTTCGCGTACGACTCCACGGCCCTCGTGGAGCGGTACGTGCCGGGCATGGACGTGGCGGTCTCCGTGGTCGACCTCGGCGACGGACCGCAGGCTCTGCCGCCGGTGGAGATCGTGCCGCGTAACGGGGTCTACGACTACGCCGCCCGTTACACCGCCGGGCGTACCACGTGGCACGCCCCGGCCCGCCTGGAGCCGGAGGTGGCCGCCCGGGTGGCCGACGTGGCCCTCGCCGCACACACCGCGCTCGGCCTGCGTGACCTCTCCCGCGTCGACGTGATCGTCGACGCCGACGGTCAGCCGCACGTGCTGGAGGTCAACGTCTCGCCCGGCATGACGGAGACGTCGCTGCTTCCGCTCGCTGTGCAGGCCGCCGGCCTGGACTTCGGTCGGCTCCTCGGCTCCCTGGTCACCCGCGCCGCCGCCCGGCAACCGGCCTCCTGAGCCCCGCTCCATCGCGCTGAGCTTCCACGCGGCGCCCGCACGCTAAGCGTCTCCTGCGTCCGGCCTCTCGAGGCCCCTGCGCGCATCCCCCCGTCCGCCCGGCGGACCCCACGCTCAGCGCCTCCGCCCGGCTGCCGACCGGCCGCCGAGCGGCCGATCATGAGGTTGGCGAGTGTCACGCGGCCCGGTGCCGCCGCCAACCTCATGATCACGTCGTTGTCAGCGAGCGGTGGACGCGTCCCCGGATGTGCTGAGGGTGCTGGTGGGTGGAGCGCTGGCCGCAGCGGCGCGGCTGCCGGGGCCGGGCGTGTCCGCTGGGCCGGGCGCTGCTGCGCCGGCCGGTTCGGTTGCCGGGTCGGCGGTGGTTCCGGCTGGATCGGTTTCGGTGGCAGACCGCACGGTTCCGGTGTCGAAGTCAGCGAGGTCGTCCGTGTCGCCTTCGTCCGTGCCGGCACCGTCGTCCGTGTCGGTGCCGTCGGTCGTGTCGGTGCCGTCGCTCTTGTCGGCGGGGTCGGTCGTGTCGGCGGGGTCATTCGTGTCGGTGCCGTCGTCGGTGCCGGCGGCATCGTCGGCGTCGGGTGCCGGTTCCGGGATCTCCTCTGCCGCCTCGATGACGGAGACCGCCTCCGCCGCGGCTGCGGCGGCGTCCGCAGCGGCAGACTGTGCCAGCAGGCTGGACGGTGCCTGCCACTGGATACGGGGTGGCTCGGCGAGCGGCCGGCCACCGAACTCGGCGAGCCAGGCGGCGACGAGCGCCAAGTTCTCCCGCCACTGCGCTTCGGAGATCGGCGGCAGGATCGAGTCCCACAGCGACAGGAAGGTGCCCCGCAGCTGAAGCCGCCCGTACGGACGGGCGAGGAACCACATGTGCAGATGGGCGGAGCCATCGCCCCACCTGTTGACGTGTACCCGAGCGACGCCGTCCAGCGATCGGATGGCCCGCTCCAGACGGACGGTCATCACGCCCAGCTCGGCGGCGAGCAGGTTCGGCAGGTCACCCAGGTCGAGGTGGGTCCGCGATTCCAGGATGAGCACCATGGGCAGGCCGGTGGGCCGGTCCATGGCGCGTACCCGCCACCGCTCTCCCACCCAGATGTAGGCGTCGTCAGGAGCGTTGCAGGCGGTGCATTCCCGGAGGCCCTCGCCCTTGCGTGGCGGTTCGACCGGGACCGGATCATCGAGCTGCTTTACGCGGAGGTCGCCCTCGAAGGGAAACGAGGGCCACTGGGTGAAGTCCGGGACTGAGGGAGGGGTGTCGTGCACGACGCTGACCCTAACCGAGTCTGGCACGGCTGTCCCTACCAGTTTGATCCCTTCCCGGCCCACCCGATCAGCGCTCATCGTCGATCGATGTGTAGAGCGCCGAAGCCTGGAAGGAGGGTTATCCACAGGCTGCCGAGATCCTGAACACGGGCAGTCATCCACAGGCTGGCACCCGCTTTCACGCGGTGTTTCACGTGAAACAGGGGGTACCTGTGGACAACTGGTGTGGATAACTTTTTGGCCAGTCTTTCGTTGCCCCCGAGCCGCTCGGCTGCGCCGGCTGCGACTGCGCCGACGCCGAGTGCCGAGACGGTGCCGAGGCTCGAGGGCATGCGGTCGAATCAGCCACAGCTCAACGGCCTCGAGGCGGCGGGTGGCGGGCTGCGGGCTGGGCTCGCGTCCGGGCTTCGATGACACGAGTCGCATGGCTGGAGGTCCTCAGGCGCTGAGCAGGTGATCGGCGGCTGGTGCCTCGCGCCCAGGGCAGATCGAGTCGAAGCGGATCTGTGCGCTGCCCGCCGGCCCCGCCTCCACGCCCTCGATGCGCCCGCCCGCTCACGTCACGGTCGAGGCAGCAGTTTCAGGGATGTTGTCGTCTTGCGAGCGCCGGAGACAGCAATACCCCTGAAGTTGTTCAGATCTTGGCCCTCACACATTCCGCGTCGGGGCAGAGCGGGCGGAGGACGCGCACGACCGCCGCCCGACCGCCCCTCGCCTCGGGCGCGGGCCGGCGGCTCTCAGCCAAGCCCGGCTCGGGCACCGGGACGGGGATCACGAATGAAAGACCCAGGCGAGTGGGTGGCCGGATCCGGCGTGCGGCGCTAGCGGCGCGGGACGCGGCGCCGGTGCGCGGTGCCTCCGGCACAGCTCTGGCAGCCACCGCGGCGGACGTGGACGCGAGCGGGGCCGAACGCAGGCGCAAAGCAGGGGCGGACGCAAGCGCAAGGCAGGGCCGGGCGGAAGGCGTGAGCCGGAGGGGACGCGAAGTCGGGCGCGAGCTCCGGAGCGAGGCGCGAACTCGAAGCGAGCCGTGAGTCAGGAGCGAGGACCAGAGCGGTGGGCGGCGAGACGGAGCGCGGTTGCGGCGAGGGGGCGCAGCAGCGCGGGGCACAACGACACGCGTCCGGGGCCGTCACCGGGCCCTGCACGCAGGGCCTACGGACTCGCCAGCCCACGGTCCGCCGTACGGGGGCAGAGACATGGGCTCGGAGACGCGGGCGCGCAGGCGCGGCATCTGAGACCCGAGCGCACGGGCCGCCGTCCCAACCGCCGATGCAGCACAACCCGGAATGAGAGTGGCCGCCGGTGGGCGCGAGGCCGCCCGAATGAGGCGTCCCAGCACGGCTCAGCCCTCGCACTGCGAGCCGATCAGATTCGGCTCGCAGTCGATGCGGGGAGCCGTCGGTCAGCAGACGGTCAAGACCGGGAGATCAGGCGCCACCCGACCAAGACCACCGCGCGAGGCGTACGACGCCGCAGCGGACGGCTGAGCGGGCGTGAGAGGCCTTCCGTCACCGTTGCCAGGGCGAGCCGTGCGACCACAACACCCGCCACCGTGTTTCACGTGAAACCGACAGCACGCAAAGCAGGCTCGACCCCAGACCGAACACAGCAACTGCCGTCGGAAGCCTCGTATGACAGCGGCCGTCGTCGGCACCGCCCGGAGACGCGTACTACGGGGCCCAGATCGCATCCGTTTCACGTGAAACAGCGCGGTGGAACGTTGGCGCGATGCAGAACGGCCGCGCCACCCCGAGAGGAAGCGCGGCCGCAAGAGGAAGGGGCGATCAGTCCCCGGCCTCCTCCTGCTGCACTCCGATGATGCCGACGATGCGCTCCAGGTCGTCCACCGTCGCGAACTCGATGGTGATCTTGCCCTTGCTCCGGCCGATGTCCACCTTCACCCGGGTGTCGAACCGATCGGACAACCGGTCGGCGAGGTCCGTCAGGGCGGGCGCGTGGGGTTTCGGTCGCCGCTTCGCGGCCTGACCCTTCGCCGGTCCGTCGTTCAGCGTCAGAGCCACGATCTCCTCGGTCGCCCGGACCGACAGCCCTTCGGCCACGATCCGCAGCGCCAACTGTTCCTGCGCCTCCGACTCGTCGAGGCTCAGCAGGGCCCGGGCGTGCCCAGCGGACAGGATCCCCGCCGCCACTCGCCGCTGCACCTGCGCCGGCAGGTTCAGCAGCCGAATGGTGTTGGAGATCTGCGGCCGGCTCCGACCGATCCGGCGGGCCAACTCCTCGTGGGTGGCACCGAACTCCTCCAGCAGCTGCTGGTACGCGGCGGCCTCTTCCAGCGGGTTCAGGTTGGCCCGGTGGATGTTCTCCAGCAGCGCGTCCCGGAGCATGGCGTCGTCGCGGGTGTCCCGGACGATCGCCGGAATGCTCTCCCGTCCCACCGCCTGGGCGGCCCGCCACCGCCGCTCGCCCATCACCAGCTCGTACTTCTCGTCGTCGAGCTGCCGGACGACGATGGGCTGAAGGAAGCCGACCTCCTGGATGGACGTCTTCAGCTCCTCCAGCGCCTCCTCATCGAAGACCTGGCGGGGCTGCTTCGGGTTCGGCACGATCGCGTCGACCGGGATCTCGGCAAATCGAGCGCCCGGCACTGGGCTGAGCGTGGGCTCCGTCTCGCGGGCCGGCGGACCGGCGGGCGCCGCCGATACGGCCGCGACCGACTCGTCCTCCACGTGCCCGTTCTCCGGCTCGTCCGTCAGGGTGCCCGCAGCACCCGGCACCGGCCCGGTCGGGATGAGCGCCCCCAGGCCCCGACCCAGACCGCCCCGAGGACGGTTCTTCATGCCACGCCTCCCAGCGAATCGTCCGCACTACGCATTCCGGCCCACCGGCTCCTTGACGCCCCGCTCGGCGATTTCCTGGGCCGCCTCGAAGTAGCTCGTGGCGCCCCGCGAACCGGGATCGTAGGTCATCACCGACTGGCCGTAACTGGGTGCCTCGGAGACCCGCACATTCCGGGGGATGACCGCCTGGAGCACCTTGTCGCCGAAGTGGTTCCGGACGTCCTGCTCGACGGCGTCGGCCAGCCGGGTACGGCGGTCGTACATGGTCAGCAGGATGGTCGAGACGTCGAGCTTGGGGTTGAGGTGTTGCCGCACCAGGTTGATGTTGTTGATCAGCTGGTTAAGCCCTTCCAGGGCGTAGTACTCGCACTGGATCGGGATCAGCACCTCCTGGGCGGCGACCAGGGCGTTGACCGTGAGCAGGCCGAGCGAGGGCGGGCAGTCGATGAAGACGTAGTCGAACTGTCCGGGGTACGCGGCGATGGCCCGGTCGAGGCGCGACTCCCGCGCCACCACCGACACCAGTTCGATCTCCGCGCCGGCAAGGTCGATCGTCGCGGGTACGCACCACAGGTTGGGGATGCCCTCGACCGCCTGCGCCACCTCAGCCAGCGGCACGCTGTTGATCAGGCAGTCGTACACGTCGGGGATGCCGGTGTGGTGCGGGACGTTGAGACCGGTCGAGGCATTGCCCTGCGGGTCGAGGTCCACCACGAGCACCCGGTTGCCATGCAGGGCGAGCGCCACCGCAAGGTTGACCGTGGTCGTGGTCTTACCCACGCCGCCCTTCTGGTTCGCGACGCACATGACCCGGGTCCGGTCCGGCCGAGGCATGGTCACCTCGCCACTGGGATTCAGGATCTGCACGGCGCGCATCGCCTCCATAGCCAACGGTGGGTCATCCTCTTCGCGCGTCGGGGTTTCACGTGAAACGTACGTGGGGTCGGCCGACACGGCGGCCAGCGACTCGGCGGACGCGACCGGCACATCGGCAACCACCGGCGCCGAGTCCCGAGCCACCGCCGCGGTTGGTTGGTGCGGAACCGCCGGCTCGAAGCGGACCGCCGCCACCGTGTTCCGCCGGCCCGTGGCCGGCCGTACGTCTGCGGCGTTGACCGGTCGGGTCACCACCGCATCCGGTCCCCGACGGACAGCCGCCGGTTCCGTGGCGTCGGGTCCTGCCGGCTGGCCCGTGGGTTCGTCGCGCGACACCTGCGGATCGTCGTCCGCCGGCTGGGGCGAAGGCCCGGAAGCGCCGGGCGACCAGCTCGGGTAGTCGGTTTCACGTGAAACAGGGTCGCTGGTTGACCCGGTCACGCGTGGATCGTCGTACCTGCCGTCGTCATGCACCTGTCATCCCTACCCGCTTCGGATGGTCGGTCCGCGCCCCGGTCAACTTGGCCGCACCCGCGCTCGCACCCCCGGAGCGTACGGCCCCTCGGGAGCGGTCGGAGGCCCGCGACGTCCGTCGCCCGCTCCACACTATCGACGCGCGGTCAGCCTACGGCGGACGGGCGTGGCCGGTCCACGTCGGGTTCTCATCCCCTCGTTCCATCCGTACCGGTACAACGAGACAACCCACCGGCCGGACGCCCGATGGCGCGAAGCGTCAACGGCGGCGTGGCCGCCCGCCCCGGGAGCGCTTGCTGGCGGCCGGGCGGGCCGGACCCACCATCCGCTCGCGCACGATCTCCACGATGGTGGTGGGTGGATCGATCACCCCGACGCCGCAGAGACGCACGGTGGGCTCTCCGCCGCCGAGCCGCTCCACCACCGCGGCGTGCTCGTTGATCTCCTCGGCGGCGGACGCGCCCTTGAGCGCCAGCAGCCGCCCGCCGCGCACCGCCAGGGGCAGGCTCCAGGTCGCCAGCCGATCCAGTGGCGCCACGGCGCGGGCGGTCACCACGTCCCCGCTGATGGGTTCCCGGCCGCTCGACCCGCTGGCCGCCTCGTCGGCCCGCCCCCGGAACACCCGCACCGATCTGGTCAGGCCGAGACGCTCGACCACCTCGATCAGGAACGACGTGCGGCGGGCGAGTGGCTCGATCAGGGTCACCGTCAGGTCGGGGCGCGCGATGGCCAGGACCAGACCGGGCAGACCGGCGCCGGAGCCGACGTCGAGCACGGTCGCGTCGGCGGGGATCCGCTCCGCGACCGCGGCGCAGTTGAGCAGGTGCCGGTCCCAGATCCGGGGCGCCTCCCGGGGGCCGATCAGACCGCGGACCACCCCGTCGGTGGCCAGCAGCTCGGCGTACGCGGCGGCCACGTCGAGCCGATCGCCGAAGAGGGTCAGGGCGGCCGGGGCCAGCTCGGCCGGCAGCTCCGCGTCGGAGGGTGCGGGCGTACCGCCACCGTCCGGTGTCCGATCGGTCTCCGTGCCCGAGGTGTCGAGGCGGACAGCGGACGGCCCGGGCGGCGTGCCGCCCGGGCCGGACACGGCGTCAGCCGTGGTGTCGTCGTGGGTCACCCGGTCAGTCCGCCGGCCGTACGACGATGCGCCGGCTCGGCTCGACGCCCTCAGACTCGCTCACCACGCCGGACATGGCGTTGACCACGTCGTGGACGCACTTGCGCTCGAACGCGGACATCGGCTCCAGCCGGACCGGCTCGCCGAACTCCTTGACCTTCTCGACCGCGTTCTTGGCCACCGCGGCGAGTTCCTTGCGGCGGTTCGCGCGGTAGCCGCCGACGTCCAGCAGCAGGCGGCTCGGCGTGCCGGTCGCCCGGAAGACCGCGAGACGGGTCAGCTCCTGGAGCGCCTCCAGGGTGGCTCCGCGCTGACCGACCAGGTTCTGCAGCCGAGCGCCGACCACCTCGACCACCGGCCGGCCGCCGGCAACCAGCTCGTCGATGTCTCCGTCGTAGTCGAGGATGTCGAGCAACCCTTCGACGTAGTCCGCCGCGATCTCGCTCTGCCGGAAGAGTTCGCCCTCGCCCGCGCTCTTCTTCTCCCGAGCGCCGGCGGGTGCCTCGGTGTCGTCGTCGGCCTCCGTGTCGTCGGCCTCGATCTCGTCGTCCACCGCGAGCGGCGCGGTCTCCTCCTCGTCCAGGGACTGCTCGGCGCGGGGGATGCTGGTCTCGGTCACGGTCTCATCTCCGTACTCGCTCGGCCGGACCGTCGGGTCCGCTGGTTTCCCGGGGCCGGCGGGAGGTCGCCGGTGCCCACGGGCACGTCTGTACGGGCAGTGTCGCCCGTGGCCGCGTCGCGCGCGGTCGGTTCCGTCCGGCGCCGGCCGTACGGCGGCTGCGCGGTGCGGAACGGGCCGTCGTCGGTCGCCCGACGACGGCCCGGAGGTCAGCCCTGCCGCTTGGCGGGGCGGCTCTTCTTGGGGTTCACCGGCTTGGCGCCCGGCTTCGGCCCGGCGACCTTGGGCGCGGTCGCCTTGACCGGCGCCGGCGGGGCCGACTTGCCGCGCCCGAACAGGCCGCCCGTCTTGGCGGGCTGCACCGGGTTACGGGTGGCGGGGGTGGCGGCCTTCTTGGCGGTGACCGGCGGCGGGAACTTGCGGAGCACCCACTGCTGCTGGCCGAGGGTGAAGAGGTTGTTGGTGACCCAGTAGATGATCACGCCGATGGGGAAGATCGCACCGGAGATCAGCAGTGACGCGGGGATGCCGTAGAGCATCAGCCGCTGGATCATCCGCTGCTGCGGGTCCTCCGCCCAGCCGGTCTTGAGGATCATCTGACGGCTGGTCAGGTAGGTGGTGCCGATCATGATCAGGACCAGGATGCCGGCGATGACCTTGACCGTGGTGCCGTTGGCGCCCAGGCGGGCCAGCTCGTCGGCGGTGGACCCGAACTTGCCGGCGATCGGAGCGGTGAAGAGCTTCGCCTGCGAGGCGCTCTCGAACTGGTCGGCCGTCCAGCCGTAGAGGGTCTTGCTCTGCTTGGCCGGGTCGAGGCGGCGCAGCACGTGGAAGAGGCCGAGGAAGACGGGGATCTGGAGGAACATCGGAAGGCAGCCCATCAGCGGGTTGGCCTTTTCCTTCCGGTAGAGCTCCATCATCTCCTTCTGGAGCGTCTCCCGGTCACCCTTGTGCTTCTCCTGCAGCTCCTTGACCTTGGGCTGGAGCGCCTGCATCGCCCGCTGCGACTTGATCTGCTTGACGAAGACCGGGAACAGGATCACCCGGACCGTGACAACCAGGAAGACGATGGCCAGGATCCAGGCGAAGTTGGTGCCGATCACCGCGTTGACGGGCACCCCGATGGCGTCCCAGGCGGAGTGCCAGGTCAGCAGGATCCACGAAATCGCGAAGTAGATCCAGTCGAGACTCAATTCGGTGCTCCAGTCACATCGGCACGGCGGCGACCGCCCGGCTCCGGCACCGGGTCATGTCCACCAGGGTGGAAGGGGTGGCAGCGCAACAGCCGCCGGACCGCCAGCGCGGCTCCCCGGAGCGCGCCGTGCCGGGCCACCGCCTCCTGGGCGTACGCACTGCACGACGGGTAGAACCGACAGCGGGCCGGCAGTGCCGGACTTATCCACCGACGGTACGCGATGATGGGCGCGATCAGCACCCTGGCACCGGTTGAGGGGCGGGGGGCAGTCGGCTCCGTGGTCATCGGGACCTCCGCTCACGGGGTGACCGAGCCACGACGATGGCGGCGTCCAGGTCCGCGGCGAGTCGGGGGTACGACGCCTCGGCGGCGGCGGGAAGCGCTCGGACGACCAGCGTGCTGCCGGCGGGCAGCACGGCCAGCCGCTCCCGGACCAGCGCCCGAAGCCGACGCCGGACCCGGTTGCGGACCACGGCGTTGCCCACGGCCTTGGACACGACGAAGCCGGCGCGGGCCGGCGTGGAGGACTGCTCCACGCCGGTGTCCCGCGCCGGCTCCGGCGAGGTCGGTGTGCTGGGGTTGGCGGTCGCCGGCACGGTCAGGTGAACCACGACGGCGCCTCGTCCGGCGCGTCGGCCACCGCGAACCGCTGCGGCGAAGTCAGTGCTGCGCCGCAGTCGCTGTGCGGCGGCCAGCACGACTGCCCACGTCCCCCGGACCGGCCCGGTCGGCTCAGGCCGACAGGGTGGTGCGACCCTTGGCGCGGCGGCTCGAGAGGATGGCACGGCCGGCACGGGTGCGCATGCGCAGCCGGAAGCCGTGGGTCTTCGCGCGCCGGCGGTTGTTCGGCTGGTAGGTGCGCTTGCTCACGTCAGGCTCTCCGTTTTCGTACGCGCCCCGGGCGACGGGATCGCCGGGGTCTTGGGGTGGTCCAGGCCACCGCTACGGTGGCCACCGATCGGTGCTGCCCGGCGGAGCGGGACCTCGGCGATGCGGGGGATGCGACCGCGGACAGCAAGCACCCATCACCCTAGCAGAGGGCGAGAGAGCAGCCGCTCCAGCCTACGCAGGGGTGCAATGACCGTCAAACACCTCGTGACGGCGGAGATCGGGACGCGCCCGGGGCCGAAGGGGCGGTTTTCGCTGATGCCGACAAGGACCCGGCCGCGTCGCCGGTTGATGGCGCAGGGACAACGCTGTTACCGTGCCCGATTGCGGTGAGGCGTCTTCAGGCTCCGGTCCTCGCGCGCAGGCAAGACCGGACACGGTAGTGAATCGTTCGGCACGGTGAACCCGCTTCAACGCCCGTTCAGGCAGGGGCAGGTCCCACCCGCGTCCGACGGGCGGCCACATTCGGTCGGTACACAGGCTGTGGATAACCTGTGGACGACCACCGGTCAACCGTCCGGGTGGGTGATGTTCCACCCGCGAACGCGGCGGGCCCGGGATGGCCGGCTGGCAGACAGCGGCGGCCGGGAGCAGAGGCGAGGGGGTGGCACGACGGTGGCCGGTACGACCGACCTTGCCGCGGTGTGGTTAGCGGCGACCGACGAGCTCGCCGACGAGATCATCTCCGCCCAGCAGCGCGCCTACCTCCGACTGACCCGGCTGCGGGCGATCGTCGAGGACACCGCGCTGCTCTCCGTCCCGGACGCGTTCACCCGCGACGTGATCGAGTCACGGCTGCGCCCGGCGATCACCGAGGCCCTCACCCGACGGCTCGGCCGGCCGATCCAGGTCGCGGTCACCGTGCGGGTGGCCGAGGACACCGCCGGCCGCCCGGCCGGCACCGTCTACCGCAGCGCCCCGGAGCCGGGGCCGACCGACGCCGAGGGTTCGCACGCCGGACCGTCCGACGACGAGCACTCCGGCCGGACGGCGGCCGACGCGGTCATCCCCGAACAGCAGCACCCGGCGCGAGCGCCCGAGCAGGCCGCGCCGCCGGCCCCGACCGGTCCGCCGCTCGCGCCGACCGCCGACGGGCACCGGTCCGGGCTGATACCGGCGAGCCGCGACGGGCAGGAGGCGTTGTTCAGCGCCGCGTTCGTGGAGCCGCTGCGGACGCCCCGGCCGGCGCCGGAGCGACGCGCCTACGACGATCAGGCCGCCCGCCTGGACCCGCCGGGCCCGGACACCCGGCCCTACGAGCCCCGCTACCGGGAGGACGCGGCGTCGGCGTCCCCGCGGGACCAGCACGTGATCCGCGCGCTGCCCCGGGACAGCGGGACGGACAGCGGTCCGGGTCGCAGCGGTGTGGATCATCGGAACGGGGGCCGCGACGACCGGCGGCTGCCCGGCGCCGACACCGGCGGCAACCGGCTCAACCCGAAGTACATGTTCGAGACGTTCGTCATCGGCTCGTCCAACCGGTTCGCCCATGCGGCGAGCGTGGCGGTGGCCGAGTCACCGGCGAAGGCGTACAACCCGCTGTTCATCTACGGCAGCTCCGGGCTGGGCAAGACGCACCTGCTGCACGCCATCGGGCACTACGCCACGACGCTCGGCAACGCCCGCTCGGTGCGGTACGTCTCGACCGAGGAGTTCACCAACGACTTCATCAACTCGCTCCGGGACGACAAGACCAGTGCGTTCCAGCGGCGCTACCGCGACGTCGACATCCTGTTGATCGACGACATCCAGTTCCTGGAGAACCGCGAGCGCACGCAGGAGGAGTTCTTCCACACCTTCAACACCCTGCACAACGCCAACAAGCAGATCGTCATCACGTCGGACCGGTCGCCGAAGCAGCTCGCCACGCTGGAGGACCGGCTGCGGACCCGGTTCGAGTGGGGTCTGCTCGCCGACATCCAGCCGCCGGACCTGGAGACGCGGATCGCGATTCTGCAGAAGAAGGCGGCGCAGGAGCGGCTCTACGCTCCTCCGGACGTGCTGGAGTTCATCGCCTCCCGGGTGTCGAACTCGATCCGGGAACTGGAGGGCGCGCTGATCCGGGTGACCGCGTTCGCCAGCCTGACCCGGTCGACCGTCGAGCTGTCGCTGGCCGAGGAGGTCCTGCGGGACTTCATCCCGGACGGCGCCGGCCCGGAGATCACCGCGGACCAGATCATGGTCTCCACGGCGGACTACTTCGGGGTGAGCCTGGAGGACCTGCGGGGGCAGTCCCGTTCCCGGGTGCTGGTCAACGCCCGCCAGGTGGCCATGTACCTGTGCCGGGAGTTGACTGAGTTGTCGCTGCCCCGGATCGGGCAGGCCTTCGGGGGCCGGGACCACACCACGGTCATGCACGCCGACCGCAAGATCCGCCAGCAGATGGCCGAGCGGCGCTCGCTCTACAACCAGATCGCCGAGCTGACCAACCGGATCAAACAGAACACCTGAGGCGTACGCCCGCCGTCGCCACGGCACGCAGCCACCGGGACACGCCCGGCCGGAGACCCGGCCGGGCGTTTCTTTCTGATTCCTGACGGGTCTCCGACTTGACCCTCGACATGGTGCAGACCACAGCATCTACGCCGTGACCGCTTCGATGCTCACTCGTTGTCCACAGCTCGTTGTCCACCGTCAGTGGATAACTACGGTCCGTCCTCCGCCGGTTACCCACAGGCTGTGGAGAAACCCTGTGTACGACGCTGTGGACGGCTGGGGACAACGGCGCGGTTGTCCACCGACGACCGGTGCCCTGTGTACGACCTGTTGAAGGTTCTGGGGATGACGCCAATGGTGATCTTCTTGACGATCCACAGGCTTGGGGAGAAAGTCGGTGGATTACCGGTGGACAACCGGTGGACAACGGTGGACAACCGCCCGCTGCGGTCGGGCTGTGGACACACAAGGCTGTTGTACCCCCGGTTCTCCACAGCCAAATCACCGGTGGATAACCTGTCTGAGCTGCGCGGACCCGGGTTCTCCACAGTTTGCACAGGTGCGATGAAGACGATGAGTTATCTCTTCTAAGAGAACAAAAACCAATCATCACCGTTGGACTTTCTGTGGATCGGGCCGAACGCTGCCGGATCAACCCGTCAGCATCGACACGATCCATGGGGCCGGGCGCACAGCCGATGCCCCCGCGCCCTAAAGTGCGATGGGTACCCGCACGGTCGGGCGGGACGGTAGGCAGCGGTCGGCATGAGAGAGTTGTCGCTGACGTCGACGCGGAGGCATTGATGAAGTTCCGAGTGGAGCGCGACGCGCTCGCCGAGGCCGTGGCCTGGACCGCGAAGAGTCTGCCGAGCCGGCCGTCCGTACCGGTGCTGGCCGGGGTGATGCTCCGCGTCACCGACGGCAACCTGCGGGTCTCCGGATTCGACTACGAGGTCTCCAGCCAGGTCACCGTCGAGGTGCAGGGCGACGCCGACGGCGCCGCGCTGGTCTCCGGTCGCCTGCTCGCCGAGATCACCAAGGCACTGCCGGCCAAGCCGGTGGACATCGCCGCCGTCGGCGCCCACCTCGAGCTGGTCTGCGGCAGCGCGCGGTTCACCCTGCCCACCATGCCGGTGGAGGACTACCCCGCCCTGCCCGAGATGCCGCAGAGCGCCGGCACGGTCGACGCCGCCGCGTTCGCCACCGCGGTCTCGCAGGTGGCCATCGCCGCCGGCCGCGACGAGACGCTGCCGATGATGACCGGCGTTCGCGTCGAGCTCTCCGGCAGCACCCTGTCGATGCTCGCCACCGACCGTTACCGGCTGGCGTTGCGCGAGATCCAGTGGCGGCCGGACGACCCCGAGGTGAGCATCAACGCCCTGGTGCCGGCCCGCACCCTGAACGACACCGCCAAGGCGCTCGGCCCGCTGGGTGGCGAGGTCACCCTCGCCCTCGCCCAGGGCGCGGCGGGCGAGGGCATGGTCGGCCTCGCCGGTGGCACCCGGCGCACGACCAGCCGGCTGCTCGACGGGGCCAACTACCCGCCGGTGCGCTCGCTCTTCCCGGCCAGCCACAACGCCGAGGCCCGGGTGCCGGTCAGCACCCTGATCGAGGTGGTCAAGCGGGTCGCGCTGGTCGCCGAACGCACCACGCCGGTGCTGCTCAGCTTCAGCGCCGACGGGCTGGTGGTCGAGGCCGGCGGCTCGGAGGAGGCACGGGCCAGCGAGGCGATGGAGGCCACCTTCACCGGCGACGCGCTGACCATCGGGTTCAACCCGCAGTACCTCATCGACGGCCTGGCCAACCTGGGTTCCCAGACCGCCATGCTCTCGTTCGTCGACGCCTTCAAGCCCGCGGTGATCTCACCCGCCGGCGAGGATGGCGAGGTCATTCCGGGGTACCGGTACCTCATCATGCCGATCCGCGTGTCCCGCTGATCGCGCGCACCGATACCCAGATCCACGGAGGTAGGAACACATGCAGCTCGGCCTGGTAGGTCTCGGCCGGATGGGCGGCAACATGCGCGAGCGGTTGCGGGCCGCCGGCCACGAGGTGGTCGGCTTCGACCACAACCCGCAGATCAGCGACGTGCCGACCCTCGCCGGGCTGGCTGAGAAGCTTGAGTCTCCGCGCGCGGTCTGGGTCATGGTGCCCGCCGGTGTCACGGACGCGACCATCGACGAGCTCGCCGCGGTCCTGGGCGAGGGCGACATCATCATCGACGGCGGCAACTCCCGCTTCAGCGACGACGCTCCCCGCGCGGAGCGGCTCAACGAGCGCGGCATCGGCTACCTGGACGTCGGCGTCTCCGGCGGCGTGTGGGGCCGGCAGAACGGCTACGCGCTGATGGTCGGCGGCGCCCAGGAGCACGTCGACCGGCTGATGCCGATCTTCGAGGCGCTCAAGCCCGAGGGCGAGTTCGGCTTCGTGCACGCCGGGCCGGTCGGTGCCGGGCACTACTCGAAGATGGTGCACAACGGCATCGAGTACGGCCTGATGCACGCCTACGCCGAGGGCTACGAGCTGCTGGCCGCCTCCGAGCTGGTGACCAACGTGCCGGGCGTGTTCAAGTCCTGGCGCGAGGGCACGGTGGTCCGCTCCTGGCTGCTCGACCTGCTGGACCGGGCGCTCGACGAGGACCCGGAGCTGGCCGAGCTGAGCGGTTACACCGAGGACACCGGCGAGGGCCGGTGGACGGTCGACGAGGCGGTCCGGCTGGCCGTGCCGCTGAACGTCATCACCGCCTCGCTGTTCGCCCGGTTCGCCTCCCGGCAGGACGACTCGCCCGCCATGAAGGCCGTCGCCGCGCTGCGCCAGCAGTTCGGCGGCCACGCCGTCCACAAGCGCTGAGCGGTATCCACACCCTGTGTACGTCCACCGGCTGGAACTGGTCGACTTCCGCTCGTACGAGCGGGTCGCCGTCGACCTCCAGCCGGGGGCGAACGTCCTGATCGGCGCCAACGGCGTCGGCAAGACCAACCTCGTCGAGGCGCTGGGCTACGTGGCGACCCTGGACTCGCACCGGGTCGCCACGGACGCGCCGCTGGTCCGGATGGGCGCCTCCTCGGCGGTGATCCGCTGCGCGGTGGTGCACGACGGCCGTGAGCTCCTGGTCGAGCTGGAGATCGTGCCCGGGAGGGCCAACCGGGCCCGGCTGGGCCGCTCCCCGGCGCGGCGGGCCCGCGACGTGCTGGGCGCCCTGCGACTGGTGCTCTTCGCGCCAGAGGACCTGGAGCTGGTTCGGGGCGACCCGGCCGAGCGCCGCCGCTACCTGGACGACCTGCTGGTCAACCGGCAGCCCCGGTACGCCGGCGTGCGGGCCGACTACGAGCGGGTGGTCAAGCAGCGCAACGCCCTGCTGCGTACCGCGTACCTGGCCCGCAAGACCGGCGGGTCCCGGGGCGGCGACCTCGGCACCCTCGCCGTCTGGGACACCCACCTGGCGCAGCACGGCGCGGAGCTGTTGGCCGGCCGGCTGGAGCTGGTCGCCGCGCTCACGCCGCACGTCTCCAAGGCGTACGACGCGGTGGCCGCCGGGCGCGGCGCCGCGGGCATCGCCTACCGGCCCTCGATCGAGCTGGCCGAGCCGACCACCGACCGTGCCGCGTTGGCCGCCGCGCTGACCGCAGCGCTCGCCGCGTCCCGCTCCGCCGAGATCGAACGGGGCACCACGCTGGTCGGTCCGCACCGGGACGAGCTGGCGCTGACCCTCGGTCCGTTGCCCGCCAAGGGGTACGCCAGCCACGGCGAGTCCTGGTCGTTCGCGCTGGCGCTGCGACTGGCCGGGTACGACCTGCTGCGCGCCGACGGCATCGAGCCGGTGCTGGTGCTCGACGACGTCTTCGCCGAACTGGACACCGGTCGCCGGGAGCGGCTGGCGGAGCTGGTGGGCGGCGCGAGCCAGCTGCTGGTCACCTGCGCGGTGGACGATGACGTGCCGGCCGCTCTGCGCGGCATCCGCTACCAGGTGGGCGAGGGGACGGTACGCCGTGTCGGATGAGTCACGACCCGACCGTCCCGACGCCGGCGGCGGTGACCGGCGGGCCGGCGACGCCGCGTCGGCGCGTACCCCGGGGTCGGAGGCGACCGGGGGTGGCGACGGTGGTGGGCAGCCGGACGCCGCCACCGGGCCGGAGCTGGCCCGGGCTGTGCTCGACGCCGCGTTGTCCGGGCGGCAGGCGGCGGCCCGCGCCCGGCGTACCCCCGGGGGTGGCGGGAGTGGCGACGGCGGCTCCGGGCGGCGGCTGCGTGGCTACTCCGGCCCGGGCCCCGACCCGCGCGACCCGCAGCCGCTCAGCGTGGTGCTGAACCGGTTGGTGAAGGCGCGCGGCTGGCAGCAGCCGACGGCCGAGGCCACGGTGTTCGGCGCGTGGGAGCGGGTGGTGGGCGCGGAGGTCGCCCAGCACAGCCGGCCGGTCAAGCTGGAGAACGGCGAGCTGACCGTGGAGGCCCGCTCGACCGCCTGGGCGACGCAGCTGCGGCTGCTGGCCGGTTCGCTGCTCAAGCAGATCGCCCGGGAGGTCGGCCACAACGTGGTGCGCAAGCTGCACATCCACGGCCCGGCCGCGCCGTCCTGGTCCAAGGGGCCGCGTCGGGTACGCGGCCGGGGGCCGCGGGACACCTACGGCTGAGTGGGACGTCTCAGCCCCGCCGGCCGGCCTGTCGGGCGGCACGCTTCCGTTCGCGCTGCTCCCGGGTGTAGCGCTTGCGCTCCTCCAGGTCCCGCTTCCACATCTCGCGGGCCTCGGCGGAGCCGCCCTGCACCGCGCCCTGCACGCCCTCGGCGGGGCCAGCGAGGTGTCGGAAGGCCCAGCGCATGAGCCGGCCGCCCTCGCCCGGGGATCTGGGGGTCGCGCCGTCCTCGCTCATCTGCCGCCCTCTTTCTGCGCGCCGTCGCTCCGCCCGGCCGCCCGAGCAGAGCATTGGTGTACCAATAGTTGGTGTACCAATGATCGGTACGATAGTCACCGTGTCAGGGGAGGGCAAGCGATGAGCGAACGACCGGTCGACGTCGACCCGCTGGCGCTGGAGCAACAGGTCTGCTTCGCCCTCTCGGTGGCGGCGCGCAGTGTCGTGGCGGTCTACCGGCCGCTGCTGGAGCCGATGGGCCTCACCCATCCGCAATATCTCGTCATGCTGGCGCTCTGGCAGCACGCGCCGCTGTCCGGCCGTGACCTCAGCCGGCTGTTGCAGCTCGACCCGGGCACCCTGTCACCCCTGCTCAAGCGACTCGAAGCGGCCGGTTACCTGCGCCGCGAGCGCGACGCCACCGACGAACGCAGCCTCGCTGTCACCCTCACCGCCAGCGGTGCCGCCCTGCGCAGCCGGGCCGAGCGGATCCCGGCCGCGATCGTGCAGCGGCTCGGGCTGCCAATGGAGGACCTGCAACACCTGCACGCGGTGCTGACCCAGGTGATCACCGCGGCCAACCGGCCCGGTGGCGACGACCGGATCGCCGCCGACCCCGGGTCGGCCGGTCAGGCGTCGGCGTAGACGGCGAAGCCGCGTTCGGCGCAGCGCCGGTAGAACGCCGCCAGCACGCCCAGCTCGGCGCAGGTGAAGTTCCACTGCGGCGGATCGCCGCTCTCGTCGCGCAGCGCGTCCAGCCGGCTCTCCAGCCAGCGCAGCTGCTGCTCGGCCAGTCGGCCGTCGCCGAGCAGCGAGCGCAGCACCGTGCTCACCGACTCGAACGTCACCGCCTCGCCGTGCGGACGGTGGCCCGTGACGAACCGCTCGATGCCGCCGGCGATCCAGGCGCACCCGTCCGGGTCGATCACCGGGTCCTCGTCCTCGGCCGCGGCGTCTGTGGCGTACAACACACCTTCCAGGCCGAGCAGCAGGTCCACCAGCTCGGTGTACGCGGTCGCCCGGACGGTGCCGGTCTTCGCGATCAGCTCGGCCAGCGCCGCTGTGGGCGCGGAGATTCGCGGCAAATCGACGATCTCGCCGAAGTCGACGAACTCGGCCGGCGCGACCGGATCATAGAAGCGGCCGGTCCGCGGCCAGTGCACCGCGACGTTGTCCAGCCCCATCTGTCACCTCTTAAAGAGCACGTGTCGGGTCGATCGGGTCGATCGTCCCGGTTCCGGCCCGTAAAGATCAAGGCCGCTTCCGGGGCGCCGCAAACGTACGGCACGGGCGGTCCGGCCGCGACCCCCGACCCGCCCGACCGCGGGTCAACCCGCTCCGGGGCGGCGCGTCCGATCGGACCCTGGCGTGTGGGGGGAGTCGCGGGCGATGGGGTTCTGCCGGCTACGGACTTCTCAGCCGCCTCGCTGAGGGTGCCGAGTGGTGGTTCTGTCCTCCGCGCACAGTAGGATTGACGGTGAGACGAAGACCCGGTGCGGAGCGAGGGACGGGGCCGGTGGCCCCAGGATCATTCTCCACGTCGGGTCGAGCCGATCGCGATCCGCGGGCAACCGCGGCGACCGGCGCGTTCGACCCGCTGTCCGGAGATCTCCGGCACCGGTCCGCGCGCCGACGTCGCGTCCTGTCCGCCGAACCCGCGCCCGACGCGCCCCTTCCGGCGCGGACGACGCGAGAAAGTGGCCGAGGGTGGCAGCGCAGGACAAGCAGGAGTACGGCGCAGAGTCGATCACCGTTCTCGAGGGGCTGGAGGCGGTTCGCAAGCGGCCCGGTATGTACATCGGGTCCACCGGCGAGCGCGGTCTGCACCACCTCGTGTGGGAGGTCGTCGACAACGCGGTCGACGAGGCGCTGGCCGGATACTGCGACACCATCGACGTCGTGCTGCTCGCCGACGGCGGGGTCCGGGTCACCGACAACGGCCGTGGCTTCCCGGTCGACCTGCACCCGAAGCTCAAGAAGCCGGGTGTCGAGGTCGCACTGACCGTGCTGCACGCGGGCGGCAAGTTCGACGGCAAGGCGTACGCGGTCTCCGGTGGTCTGCACGGCGTCGGCGTCTCCGTCGTGAACGCGCTCTCCACCCGGATGGCCGTGGAGATCCACAAGTCCGGTTTCGTGTGGCGGCAGCAGTACAACAACTCCAAGCCTGGCCCACTGGACAAGGGTGAGACCACCGACCGCAGCGGCTCGGCGGTCTCCTTCTGGCCCGACGCCGACGTCTTCGAGACCGTCGACTTCGACTTCCAGACCATCTACCGGCGCCTTCAGGAGATGGCCTTCCTCAACCGTGCCCTCCGCATCCACCTGCTCGACGAGCGGGTGGCCGAGGAGGAGGACGGCCGCCAGCGTGAGGTGACCTTCTTCTACGAGGGCGGCATCGCCGACTTCGTCCGGCACCTCAACGCCTCGAAGAACCCGATCCACAAGACCGTGGTCGAGTTCGGCGCCGAGGAGGAGGGCATGTCGCTCGAGATCGCCATGCAGTGGAACGAGTCGTACGGCGAGTCGGTCTACACCTTCGCCAACACGATCAACACGCACGAGGGCGGCACTCACGAGGAGGGCTTCCGGTCCGCGCTGACCAGCGTGGTCAACCGGTACGGCACCGACAAGAAGCTGCTCAAGGGCGACGAGAAGCTCTCCGGCGAGGACATCCGGGAAGGGCTTGCCGCGATCATCTCGGTGAAGCTGGCCAACCCGCAGTTCGAGGGCCAGACCAAGACCAAGCTCGGCAACACCCCGGTGAAGAGCTTCGTGCAGCGGGTCTGCAACGACCGGCTGGTCGACTGGTTCGATCGCAACCCGGCCGAGGCCAAGATGATCATCCAGAAGGCCTCCCAGGCGGCTCGTGCCCGGATCGCCGCGCAGCAGGCGCGCAAGCTGGCCCGCCGCAAGTCGCTGCTGGAGTCCGGCTCGATGCCGGGCAAGCTGGCCGACTGCCAGTCGACCGACCCGCGCGAGTCCGAGGTGTTCATCGTCGAGGGCGACTCGGCCGGTGGCTCGGCCAAGCAGGGTCGGGACCCGCGGACCCAGGCGATCCTGCCGATCCGCGGCAAGATCCTCAACGTGGAGAAGGCCCGGATCGACCGGGTGCTGAAGAACAACGAGGTCCAGGCGCTGATCACCGCGCTGGGCACCGGCATCCACGACGACTTCGACATGGAGAAGCTGCGCTACCACAAGGTGGTGCTGATGGCCGACGCGGACGTCGACGGCCAGCACATCCAGACGCTGCTGCTCACCCTGCTGTTCCGCTTCATGCGCCCGCTCGTCGAGATGGGCCACGTCTACCTGGCCGCCCCGCCGCTCTACAAGATCAAGTGGAACAAGAAGGGCGACGACGCGCAGTACGCCTACTCCGACCGTGAGCGGGACGGGCTGATCGCGCTGCGCCAGCAGAAGAAGCCGAACGCCAAGCCGGACGACATTCAGCGGTTCAAGGGCCTCGGCGAGATGAACTATCCCGAGCTGTGGGAAACCACGATGAACCCGGCGACGCGTACTCTGCGTCAGGTCACGCTCGACGACGCGGCGACCGCCGACGAGTTGTTCAGCGTGCTGATGGGTGAGGACGTCGAGGCGCGCCGGTCGTTCATCCAGCGCAACGCCAAGGACGTGCGGTTCCTGGACATCTGACGGAGCTCGGCGGGTCGGCCGGGGCGAGCCCGACCGACCCGCCGATCCACAGAGTTATCCACAGCTTGGCCAGTATCCACAGCCGTTATCCACAGCACGAAAACGACTCTGAGTCTGATAAGGGTATACAGTGACCGATTCCCCCGAGTCCACACCGAACGAGCCAGAGGTCCCCGCCGACGCCATCGCCGCCGTGGTCGCGCACGACCGGATCGAACCGGTCGGGCTCGAGGTGGAGATGCAGCGCTCCTACCTCGACTACGCGATGAGCGTCATCGTCGGTCGTGCGCTCCCGGACGTCCGGGACGGGCTCAAGCCGGTTCACCGCAAGATCCTCTACGCCATGTTCGACTCGGGCTACCGGCCGGACCGCGGCTACGTGAAGTGCTCCCGGGTCGTCGGCGACGTGATGGGTCAGTTCCACCCGCACGGCGACTCGGCGATCTACGACGCGCTGGTCCGGATGGCGCAGCCCTGGTCGCTGCGGTATCCGCTGGTGGACGGCAACGGCAACTTCGGCTCGCCGGGCAACGACCCGGCCGCGGCCATGCGATACACGGAGTGCAAGCTCGACCCCCTCGCCATGGAGATGCTGCGGGACATCGACGAGGACACCGTCGACCTGCAGGACAACTACGACGGCCGGGCCAAGGAGCCCACCATCCTGCCGTCGCGGATCCCGAACCTGCTGGTGAACGGCTCCGAGGGCATCGCGGTCGGCATGGCCACCAAGATCCCGCCGCACAACCTGCGGGAGATCGGCGCGGCGGTGCAGTGGTGCCTGGAGCACCCGGAGGAGGACGAGGAGACCACCCTCGAAGCCCTGCTCGGCATCGTCAAGGGTCCGGACTTCCCGACCCACGGCCTGATCGTCGGCACCACCGCGATCCAGGACGCGTACCGCACCGGTCGCGGCTCGATCCGGATGCGGGCCGTGGTGGAGGTCGAGGAGGACAAGCGGGGCCGGCCCTGCCTCGTCGTCAGCGAGCTGCCCTACCAGGTCAACCCGGACAACCTCGCCGAGCGGATCGCCGAGCTGATCAAGGAGGGCAAGCTCGCCGGGATCGCCGACATCCGCGATGAGTCCTCCGGTCGTACCGGCATGCGGATCGTGTTGGTGCTCAAGCGCGACGCGGTCGCCAAGGTCGTGCTGAACAACCTCTACAAGCACACCCAGCTCCAGGAGACCTTCGGCGCCAACATGCTGGCCCTGGTCGACGGGGTGCCGCGCACGCTCAACCTGGCGCAGTTCATCCGCTACTACGTCGAGCACCAGATCGACGTGATCCGCCGGCGGACGGCCTTCCGACTGCGCAAGGCCGAGGAGCGGGCGCACATCCTGCGCGGTCTGTCCAAGGCGTTGGACGCGCTGGACGAGGTGATCGCCCTTATCCGGCGCTCGCCGACGGTGGACGACGCGCGGCAGGGCCTGATCCGGCTGCTGGAGATCGACGAGATCCAGGCGACCGCGATCCTGGACATGCAGCTGCGCCGTCTCGCCGCCCTGGAGCGGCAGCGGATCCTGGACGACCTGGCCAAGCTCGAGATCGAGATCGCCGACCTCAAGGACATCCTCGCCAAGCCGGAGCGGCAGCGTCGGATCGTCTCGGAGGAGCTCGGCGAGATCGTCGCCAAGTGGGGCGACGATCGGCGCACGCAGATCATCCCGTTCGACGGCGAGGTCTCGATGGAGGACCTCATCGCCCGGGAGGACGTGGTCGTCACGATCACCCGGACCGGGTACGCCAAGCGGACCAAGGTCGATCTCTACCGCTCGCAGCGGCGGGGCGGCAAGGGCGTCAGCGGCGCCACGCTGCGGCAGGACGACATTGTCAGCCACTTCTTCGTATGCTCCACCCACGACTGGATCCTGTTCTTCACGAACAAGGGCCGTGTCTACCGGGCCAAGGCGTACGAGTTGCCGGAGGCCAGTAGGGTAGCCAAGGGCCAGCACGTGGCCAACCTGCTCGCCTTCCTGCCCGACGAGCAGATCGCGCAGATCATCGAAATTCCGAACTACCAGGTAGCGCCCTATCTGGTACTGGCCACGAAGAACGGCCTGGTGAAGAAGACGCGGCTCGAGGAGTTCGACTCCAACCGTTCCGGCGGAATCATCGCGATCAACCTGCGCGATGAGGACGAGCTGGTCGGTGCTGCGCTGGTTGCGCCGGAGAACGACCTGCTGCTGGTCTCCAAGAAGGCGCAGGCGATCCGGTTCAACGCCTCCGACGACGCGCTGCGGCCGATGGGTCGGGCCACCTCCGGCGTGATCGGCATGCGCTTCACGGACGACGACGTCCTGCTCGCCATGGAGGTCGTTCGGGAGGGTCTGGACGTTCTGGTGGCCACGAACGGGGGATACGCGAAACGTACCCCGATCGAGGAATACCCGGTGCAGGGCCGGGGAGGTAAGGGCGTGTTGACTGCGAAGATCACCGAGCGGCGCGGTGGTCTGGTCGGCGCTGTGGTGATCGACCCGGACGACGAGCTGTTCGCGATCACCAGTAACGGTGGTGTCATCCGGACTCCGGTGAAGCCTGTACGCCGTACGCGTGACCGGAACACAATGGGGGTCAAGCTGATGGACCTCCCGGACGGCGTGACTATCGTGGCCATTGCTCGCAATGCCGACGAACCCGACGAACAGGACTAGTTGAATGACGGAGACACAGGCGAAGTCGGGGAACACGGGGACCTCGGCCAACCCGGTCGACGAGGAGGCCGCCAAGAGCGGCACACCAGCGACCGGCCGCGCGGCCGTGGGCCGGGCAACGGTCCCCGCCGACGCGCCTGCCCCGAAATTCACCCGGGCTCCCGGCATGACACCCCCGCCGGACCAGCCCGGCGAGGACGGCGGGTCGGGCGACAAGACTGAGACGTCCGGCGTCGAGGCGCCGGCGTCCAGCGATGCGCCCCCGGCAGCGGCCCCGGCCAAAGCCCAAGCCCCGGCCCCGGCCCGGCCCACGACCACCCAGCCGATCAGTGTCCGGCCGGGTGAGGCGGCGTCCACCGGCGCCACCGGCACCCAGCCCCGGATCACGCCCGGCATGACCCAGCCGCAACCGGACTCGGGGCGTGCCACCGGTGCCGGTCGCCCGGCCAGCGGCGGCGGCCTGCCGCCGGGGATCGGCAACGCGGTCGGAGCGGCCCGGGTCGGTGACGCGGTACGCGCAGCGCGTACCTCGGTCGGCTCGGCCGCGTCCCGCGGACCGCGCCGGGCCCGGCTGAACCTGAAGCGGATCGACCCCTGGTCCGTGATGAAGTTCGCGTTCGCCGTCTCGGTGGTGCTCTTCATCGTCGTGGTGGTCGCCACGTCGGTGCTCTACCTGGCGCTGGACGCGATGGGAGTGTTCCAGAGCGTCAACGACAGCCTGAGCGACCTGGTGAACGCCGGCGGCGGGCAGAGCACCAGCGGCTTCCAGATCACCGCCAAGGGCGTGATCCTCAGCTCGGCGTTGATCGGCCTGGTCAACGTGGTGCTGTTCACCGCGCTGGCCACGCTGGGAGCGTTCGTCTACAACGTCTGCGCCGACCTGGTCGGCGGGATCGAGCTGACCCTCGCCGAGCGGGACTGAGCGATCGGGACGCCGGGGCGCCGCGGAATGCGGTCGCTCCGGCGTCTCGTACTCAGGTAGGTTTTGCAGGCGTCAACGGCCCGGCTCGCGGGCCCGGACCCCGATTTGGGGCCGGCTGAGCGGATGGGTTAACCTTGCTCGTCGCAACACGGGGCTATAGCTCAGTCGGTTAGAGCGCAGAGCTGATAACTCTGAGGTCGATGGTTCGATTCCATCTAGCCCCACCGCAGGTCGTCCGACGCTAGTCGAGCGCGAGGGATGTCCCCATGTTCAAGAAGCTGCTGATTCTGGCCGGCGTCGTCGGCGTGGCCGCCGTCGTGTTCAACAAGGTCAGGGCCTCGAACGACGAGCGCGCCCTGTGGCACGAGGCGACCACCGCGCCCGACCTGCGCTGACGTCCGGCCCGCGGCGAGCGATCGGCGACGCCGCAGCCGCCCACGGGGCCCTAGCTCAACTGGCAGAGCACTGCCTTTGCAAGGCAGGGGTTAGGGGTTCGAGTCCCCTGGGCTCCACCAGTACTTTCCTTGGTTGATCTCGGTCCGAGTACAGCCATTCGTACAGCCAAGCCGGTCACGCCGTCCCCTCCTGGCCGAGAATCCGGTCAATGGCCGAGGCAGCCTGACGAGCCCGCGCCGGCAGAACGTGGCCGTAGGTGTCGGCCGTCATCCGGATCGTGGAGTGCCCAAGCAGCTCCATCACCGTCCGCAGTTCCTCGCCCTGGTCGAGCATGAACGTGGCGAACGCGTGCCGCAGGTCGTGCAGGTGTAGCCAGTCCAGCCCGGCCGCCGCGCGGAGCTGCTCGAAGCGCCGGTTGACGTTCCGCGGCTCCATCGCAGTGCCAATGGTGCTGGCGAAGACCAGGCCGAGATCCGACCACACCTCCCCGGCTGCGAGCCTTTCCTTGGCCTGGCGCACCCGCTGTGCCTCCAACGCCCGAACGGCCAGAGCCGACAGCGGCAGCGGACGGGCCGACCGGTGCGTCTTCGGTGGCACGAACACCAACCCGTGATCCGTCCGCTGGAGCGTCTGCCGAACGAACAGCGCCTTCCCCGGCAGGTCGACATCCGACCACCGCAGGCCCAGCAGCTCAGCCCGCCGCAGCCCGGTCGCCAGCGCCAGGACGAACAGGGATTCCAGCCGGTCCCCGGTCAGCACCGACAACAGCGTCTTGGCTTCCTCGGGCGTCAGCGCTCGCCGCTCGGTCCGACCGAGAGCCGGCGGCTTGGCAGCCTTGGCGACATTGCGCGGGACCAGGTCCATCCGCTCAGCGTCGGCCAGGGCGACCCGCAGCACGGTGTGCACCTTGATGATGCTGGCCGGCGCTAGCTGCCCGCGCAGCCCGGTGAGGAACCGCTGCACGTCCCGAGGCGTCAACCGGTCGAGCTTGACCCGACCGAGGCCCGGTACCAGGTGCTTGCTCACGGCCAGGCGGTAGCGCACCAGCGTTGACGGCCGGGTGCCGTCGTGCGCCTTCACGTCCCGCAACCACTCGGTCAACCAGGCTTCCAACGTCCGAGGCTGCGCGGTGAGGTCGACCCCGAGCTGAAGTTGGCGCCGCAACTCGTCCCGCTTCCGGACCGCTTCAACCTCGCTCTTGGCGTAGACGTACTTCCGCTTCCGCTTCCCGTCGATCCAACCGAGGTCGACCACCGCAGCCCACACGCCCGGCCGCTGCTCGTACACCGAGCCGTTCGTCCGGTAGGGCGCTCCACCTTGTCACCCTGGCCCTGGTCTGCTCCACGGTGTGTGGGTCGGCGGCAGGCGGGATGGCAGTAGCGGTTGAGGCGTGAGGCGGGCGGGTCAGCTTGCTTCGGGCCGACAGTGGTCGGTGGCCGTTCGAACCTGAGTGCTAACCGAAAACCTTCCATCCACCGGCTGGGGTTACTAAAAGGCCTGGTCAGCAAGTGGTCGCGGGAGATTCCCCACCAAGCGTCCACAGGTTGTCCACAGGTAGTCCCCAAGTTCAGCCATACCCGTCCACAGGTTGTCCCGAGGCCTGTCCACATAGGTAGATGAAGCATCTGCTGGATGGGCCGTACGCTGCGAATCAGCAGGTGGTCGGTGAGTGCAGCACCTCTCGCCGGCATCGGCCGCTCGACAGACGCGAGTCCTGCCGTACCCGTGCAGTGGAGGACGGTCGTCAACGAGTGACGGACGGTAGAGATATGGTCACGTAGTAACGAAACCCCGAAGGACCAGCTGTGCTTCTGGCGTACATCGATGAGTCGGGCAATACCGGTGACATCGACAAAGGTGGGTCACTGACCTACACCCTTGGTTGCGTCCTCATCGACTCCGAGGACTGGCCTGACTCCTTCAACGAGATGTTGGCCTTCCGCCGAAGGATCCGCGACACGTTCGGTGTGCCGATGCGCGTCGAGTTGAAGGCGAGCTACCTACTGCGGAACGCAGGGCCGTTGCGCGACCTCGGATTGGCGCCGGCACAGCGCAGCCTCATCTATCGCGCCCACATGCGGGAACTTCACCAGTTGAAGGCCAAGGCGTTTGGGATCGTGATCGACAAGCGGAAGGGGACTGCCCCTCCGGACGATGTCTTTGAACTCGCTTGGACCACCCTGCTTCAGCGGCTCGAGCGGGCGAGCTACTACGGCAACACCCCCTTCATGATCTTTCATGACGAGGGTGAGGACGCGCAGATTCGGAAGCTTGTCCGAAAGGCGCGCCGGTACTTGACGGCCGGAAGCATGTACGGCGGTGGGTCGTTGGTTAACGCTGCCAAGCGCCTGATTGACGATCCGGTCGCCCGCCGGTCCGATCACTCGTACCTAGTGCAGATGGCCGATTTGGTGGCATATGCGGCCTTCCGAAGCACGATCGCGCCTGGTGGCAGCATTGCTGCTGTCTGTCCTCAGAACATGTGGGAGCAGATCGGAGAGGCGATTCGTACAGAGACGAATCGTGTCAAGGGCGGGACGCCCGGCATCGTCGTACGCGAGGCCTAGATTAAGGCCCCCTGACACGAGTGCCAGGGGGCGGGAAGTGCCTACACCGGGCACACGCACCGGTTCAGCGCTTGGGTCAACACTAACTTGACACTTGCCTGCCGTGAAGCCTGTCGGGCGTGTCAAGTCTCTCAGACCTACCAAGCTTGCCAACTAGCCGTCTTTGCCACATGCGAGCTGTACAGCCATCGGTACAGCCAAGCCGACCGGCGGACGGCGTCAGAGAGCGACAAGAGGCGACGCAGCGTGCAGGTCAGCGGCAGCCACCGACGCTGACCGACACAAGTCTTGATCTTTGCAAGGCAGGGGTTAGGGGTTCGAGTCCCCTGGGCTCCACCAGCACTTTCCCCGGTTGATCTCGGTTCCGAGCACAGCCAAGCGGTCGACGAGGGCCGTCAGAGTGGGGCGAGGCGGCGCTTGAGCAGGCAGAACTCGTTGCCTTCGGGGTCGGCGAGGACGTGCCAGGACGCATCCGCAGGCTGACCGATGTCGACGAGTTTGGCCCCGGCGGCCAGGAGGCGTTCGAGCTCGGCGTCCTGATCGCGGTCGGTGGGGTTGACGTCAATGTGCAGCCGGGCATGCCCGTTCTTCGGCTCGTCATCGCGGATGAGGAAGATCGTCGGCTGCGGGCCGCCGAACCCTTCGCGCGGGCCTATCTCGATGTAGACCTCCTCTTCGCGATCGAGCTCTATGAAGTCCAGGACCTCGCACCAGAACCGCGCCAGCACCTCGGGGTCGCGGCACTTGAGCACGAGCTCACCGATACGGCATGCCATTGACGAAACCTACTCTCAGGGTGGGAGCTGCCGGGGTGGCCGCACGCGCATCTCATGGGCTCCCTGCAGTGCGAACACTCTCGCGGACCGTACCGGGCGATGCGAGCGGGGGCGAAGTGGGTCACTGACGGCGGCCGACGGCAGTCTTGATCTTTGCGAGGCAGGGGTCAGGGGTTGATGTGCCAGGTTGCCGCTAGCATCCTCGCCATGACGACGCGGCTTGTTCAGATCAACATGAAGGCTCGGGACGACTCCGCGCTGGGCGGTTTCTGGGCGCAGGCGCTCGGCTGGGACATTTCCAGCGAGGGACCCGGCGTGACCAACCTCGAACCTGAGGGCTTCGTCTACCCCGACCCCGTCGCCGTCTGCATCGACCTCGTCGTCTCCCCGGAACCCAAGACGGTGAAGAACCGCGTCCACGTCGACCTCGCCACCACCTCGGCGGCTCATCACGCGGAGGTGGTGGCGCGCCTGAAGGATCTCGGCGCAACACCCGCCGACATAGGCCAGGGCGACGTCCCGTGGACGGTCATGGCCGACCCCGAGGGCAACGAGTTCTGCGTACTGGACTGGCACGACCCGGTCGAAGACACCGGACCGATCGCCACCGTGGTGGTCGACTGCGTGGATCCGCGAGCCATGGCCCGCTTCTGGGGCCAGGCGATGGACTGGACCCTGCACAAGGTGACCGACCACAACGCGGTACTGCGCTCCGCCAAGGGCGTCGGCCCATATCTGCAGTTCCTCCGTACGCCCGACGTCAAGACCGGGTGGAACCGCGTCCATCTCGACCTCCGTCCATATCCAGGTGACGACATGGAGGCCGAGACGGCCAGATTGCGGACTCTCGGCGCCACCGTGATCGACCTGGGCCAGAGCGATGTCCCGTGGACCGTCCTGGCCGACCCGGAAGGCAACGAGTTCTGCCTCCTCACCCCAAGCTGATTCGCGGGGATCGATAGCCTGGCTCCGTGAGCTTCGGCACCTACGCGCGCAAGGTACGTGACCACTCGCTGCCCTACGGACGCCGAATCAACGCCTTGGCGGGATGCATCGAGCGTTATCAGCCGATCGGCTTTCTGGCCACGTTCGGTTACCTGGAACAGGTCGCAGGGCCTTTGCGTCGCGATGAGACTGCGCTTCTCCGGGCGTTGGACGCACTCGGTTCAAGCCGGGACCTGTGGTTGGTCGAGCTGAGCGCGTATGCGGAGCGGCGGCGGGAGGCCAAACTCCTGGGCCGGCGGAGCCCACGGAAGACTGAACTCAACGTGAGCTCACCAGTCTGTTGGTACGGCGATTCGAAGGGGGCGGCCATCTTCACGGTCCGCTTCCTGCTGGAAAACCGGGACAGGGAGGTTGATGCCGATGTCGTTCGACTCGCCTCGGTCTGCCTGGAGGCTGGAGGGGACTTCTCCTCGGCCGAGCACGATCAGTTGAGCCGGCTCCGTCGGCACTTCGAGCACCTTCGCCGAGTGTCCGGGTGGCCGGACGTCGACTGGCCGAACTGGCGGAAGGCCCACCGGTCGTTGTGGCTGTTGCACCACATCACGTATGCGACCGCATCTGACGATGCCTGTTCCGGCGCGGCCAGGCGTTCGGTCCGATGAGCGCTATACCTCAGAGGCATAAATATGACTCTGAGGTATAGCGCTTTCACCCGCGACAAGGGCTGGGCAGCGGCAGGCAGCCGCAGGCACCGGTCGCAGGACAGCCAAGCCTGGATGCCGGCGTCTGCCTAAATCGAAGCGGAACGCGACTCACGGTCGTTACCGGCATAGGGGCCGCGGGAACCAGCCACGGCTGGGCGACGAGCACGATGGGCAGGGTCATGAGCGGGGAGAGGCCAGCCGGGCGAGCCGCCAGGAAGTCGCGAGAGCTCAGCGAGGGTGACGACCTCCTACGAGGCACCGCGGAACAGAAGCTGGGCGGCTTCTACGCGATCGCGTTCGGTGCCTCTCTGTACGTCTGGGACGTCGCATTCACCCTCGGCGCCCACCGGACCATCTTCTACTACCGGCGACAGGAACTGCTCGTGCTGTCCCTTGTGGTGCTCCTGAGCGTCGTCCTGCTACGCCGCCGGGTGCACACCCACCGCTGGGTGCTGGTCTTCTTCCTGCCCCCGATTTTGCTCCTGGTGTTGCGACTCGTCGTGCCGCGCCCGCTCGGAGGCCTGGGTCAGACCATTGACCAG
Source organism: Micromonospora sp. CV4 (assembly GCF_003667455.1). Lineage (NCBI taxonomy): Bacteria > Bacillati > Actinomycetota > Actinomycetes > Micromonosporales > Micromonosporaceae > Micromonospora > Micromonospora sp. CV4. Next base: position 48,759 of record NZ_RCVI01000242.1, read on the forward strand.
GTGTTGAATGTCGTTTCTCTCGCCGTGGTTCCGTTCCTGGCGGTCATCGTCGTCCAGTTGCTCGCGCCCAGCTACTTCAGCCTCCCGGGTCGCCGTCTCAAACTCACCGTGGTGGCGATCGTCGCCATCGTGGCGGTGATCGGGTTTTTCGTCGGCCAGTTCAACGACCGCTTCATCACGTGCGCGGACTTCGTCGTGGCCGGCGAGGACCCTGCCCCGAACTGCGCGCACGGCACGGAGCGGTAGGCCTTCGCATGGTCGGGGACGGTCGGGGTAGGAGGGACGGCAACAACCCCCCTCGGAAGTGAGGTGTCAGACCAATGCCGACCGCACGCGAGATCATGACGAACGACGTGAGCTGCGTCCGCGAGCAGGACGACCTGAAGTCGGCCGCGAAGCGGATGGCCGAACTGGGGGTCGGCTCGCTGCCGATCTGCGGTGACGACAACCGGCTCAAGGGCATGCTGACCGACCGCGACATCGTGGTGAAGGTGCTGGCGGAGGGTCGCGACCCGGCCAACGTGACCGCCGGCGAGCTGGCCCAGGGCGAGGCGGTGACCATCGGCGCGGACGACGACGCCGCCGAGATCCTGCGGACCATGGGCCAGCACAAGGTACGCCGGCTGCCGGTGATCGACGGGCATCAGCTCGTCGGCATCGTGGCCGTGGCCGATGTGGCCCGGTCCCTGCCGGAGCGCCCCGTGGGTGACCTGATCGAGGCCATCTCCGAGCGCAGCTGACCGTCACCCGTCACGGATCGCCCCCACCGGTCAAGCGGCGGGGGCGATCGGTGTGCCGGGGCCTGCGGCCGGGCGGTCAGGCGGGCGGCGTGAGGGTGGCGGTCTCGCCGTGGGCGATGGTGCGTACCTGCGACACCCAGCCCCGGCGGCGGGCCTCGTCCACGAAGTGCGCCAGCGGTGAGCGGAAGAGCCCGTAGTCGTCGTAGTGGATCGGCACGGTCAGCTTCGGTCGAACCAGCTCCACCAGATCGGCGCCCTGTCGAGCGTCCATGGTGAGCAGAATTCCGGCGACCTTCGTGCCGCCGAGGTGGATCAGCATCGCGTCGATGTCCGGGTACCGCTCGGGGATGTCCGTGAGCAGCGGCCGGTTCAGCGTGTCGCCGGTGATGTAGAGCCGGAACTCGCGCCGCCCGGCGCGCTCCACGTCGATCATCGTGCCCATCACGTCGGGCATGAGCAGGTCCAAAGCACCCGGGCCGTGCTTGCCGGGCATCGAGGTCAACCGCAGGGTCGTACCGTCGCGGTGCAGCTCCCGCGACGACCAGGTCGGCAGGCCCTCGGCGGCCTGGAATCCCCATTGCCGCAGCTTCCGTCCCGCCGCTGGCGTGGTGACGATGGGCAGCTCGCGGGCCAGGTCGCGGCGTGCCACCCGGTCGAAGTGGTCCCCGTGCAGGTGGGAGAGGACCACCGCGTCCAGCTCCGGGAGCTGGGCGATCGACAGTGCCGGATCTGTGCGCCGGCGCGACCACAGGCCCTTGCCCAGGTACGCCCGCTGGCCCCGATGCAGGAAGTTCGGATCGGTCAGCAGCGTGAAACCGCCGATCCGCAGCACCGTCGTCGCGGTACCGATGAACGTCACCTGCGGCTGCTCCGTCACGGTGCCCACCTCCTCCCGTGCAGCGGTACCCCGGCGAAGAGCGGGCATGCGCGGGCGGCCCGGTCAGCCCTCGGAGCCGTTCGCTCCACCGTCGTGGGGTCGGGTCTGCGGCAGGTGCTGCACCAGCTTGGTGAGCGCGCCGTTGGCGAAGGTGGCGCCGAGCGCGGACCCGGCCCCGATGGTCCAGCCGACCGGCCCGAGCGGGGTACAGCCGAAGAACTGGCTCACACCCGGGGTCTGCACCACGACGACCAGCACCCCCAGCGACGCCGCCGTGGACGCCAGCACCGCCGGGCTGGTGCCGCCGGCCAGGATCGTCTGGCCGAGCTGCGTGCCGACCAGCGAGACCAGCGCGACGGTGCCGGCCCGCTGACGGCGCCCGGTGTACCGGGCCAACGTCCAGCCGGCGGTGGCGCCCAGCGTGGTGGCCGCGGCGCGCAGCCCGATCTCCCTGGTGAGGGTCTCCCCGAGTGACGCGTCCGGGCCCTCCCGCAGCAGGGTGTCGGTGCGGTCGGACGCGGGCGGACGGATCGCGATGGCGAGCGCCGGCGCGAGATCGGTGAGGAGATTGACCAGCAGCAGCTGCCGTCCGGTGAGCGCGGAACGGCCGGTCGCCGCGGCGGTGAGCACGCTGAACGCGATCTCGCCGAGGTTGCCGCCGACCAGGATGCTGAGCGCGTGCCGCACCGACGACCACATCGCCCGCCCCTCGACCAGGGTGGCGATGATGGTCTCCAGGCGGTCGTCGGTGACCACCAGGTCGGCGGCGGCCCGGGCCGCCGGGGTGCCCCGCTGGCCGAGGGCGATCCCGACGTCGGCCAGCCGGATCGCCGGGGCGTCGTTGGCGCCGTCGCCGGTCATCGCCACGGTCCGCCCGCACTTCTGCAACGCCTGGATGATCCGTACCTTGTGCGCCGGGGTGCAGCGGGCCACCACGTCGGTGTTGGTCAACCGCTCGGCGAGCGCCTGGTCGTCCAGCTGGTCGAGTTCGCCCGCGGTGACCACCCGCTGCTCGTCGTGCTCGCTGATGGTGGCGGCGATGGCCTCGGCGGTGGCGGGATGGTCCCCCGTGATCATGATGGTGTGCACGCCGGCCTGCCGGATCCGGCGTACCGCCGGGGCGGCACTCTTCCGGACCCCGTCCGCGAGGGCGAGGAAACCCACGAAGGTCAGGTCCCGGACGTCCCCGTCGGTCACCTTAGGGTCGTCGACCTGGCACTCGGCGACAGCCAGGATCCGGTTGCCCGCCCCGGCCCGGTCGGCGAGCACCCGCTCCAGCTCGGCGCGGCCGGCGTCGTCCAGCGGCTCCTGACGGCCGTCGGTACGCCGGGTCGAGCAACGCGGCAGCACCGTCTCCGGGGCGCCCTTGACGCTCAACAACAGGTGACCACCGGTCTCTCCGACGCTCGCGTGGTAGCCGCGGGACGGCTCGAAGGGCAGCCCGCCGGCAGCCTTCCAGTCGGCGGCACCGGTCTGCTCCACCACCCCCGCCACCCCGGCACCCCGCCGGACCGCCCGGTCGGTCTGCAACGCCAACTCCTCCGGATCGGCGGCGGCGGGGGTGGCCCGCAGCGCGGCCGCCAGGGTCAACCGGAGTCGGTCGTCCAGCCGGTCCACCGGGGCGTACCGGTCGCCGACACCGTCGCCGACACCGGCGAGCAGCAGCTGGCCCTCGGTGAGGGTGCCGGTCTTGTCGAAGCAGAGCACATCCACCCGGCCCAGCGCCTCGATGGTGCGCGGGTTGCGGACCAACGCGCCGTGCTCGGCCAGCCGCCGGGCGGCGGCCAGCTGCGCCGCGCTCACCAGGAACGGCAGCCCCTCCGGCACCGACGCCACGGCGAGGTTCGCGGCGGTCGCCGCCGTCTCGGCCAGCGGTACGCCCCGGAGCAGGCCAGCGCCGGCCACCGCCACCGCGGAGCCGGCAGCCAACGGGATGGCGGCGCTGGTCAACGAGCCCAGGCGAGCCTCCACTCCGCTGGTCGGTGGCGCCTGCCGGACCATCGCGAGACTGCGCCCGGCCTCGGTGTCGGCGCCGGTGGCCACCACCACGGCGGTGCCGTGTCCGGCGGCGACGGTGGTGCCCTCGTACAGCATCGAGTGCCGGTCGGCGACGGCGGCGGCGACCACCGGACGGTCGCTCTTGGCGACCGGCAGCGACTCGCCGGTCAGCGACGACTCGTCCGCCTCCAGCCCCACCGATTCGAGCACCCGACAGTCGGCGGGCACCGAGTCACCCGGCTCGACGGCGATGACGTCCCCGAGCACCAGGTCCTCGGCGGCGACCACCCGCTCGACGCCGTCCCGACGGACCCGCGCGGTCACCGCCGAGCGGGACAGCAACTCGGCCAGCGACCGTTCGGTGTTGCGTTCGTGCACCGCCCCGATCAGCGCGGACCCGCCGACCACGCCGCCCACCAGCGCGGCATCGACCAGCGAGCCGAACGACGCGGAGAGCACCGCGCCCGCGGCCAGCACGGGGGTGAGCGGGTTGGCGAGTTCGTCCACGAAAGCACGCAGCAGGCCACCGCTTCCGGGTGGGTTGCCGCCACCGGGACCCCGCCCGTCCTGTCGACGTTGCGCCTCGGCACTGTCCAGCCCTTCCGGTCCGGTGCCGAGCCGGTCGAACACGGTGCCGATCGGCATCAGGTGCCAGGCGGTCGCCACCGGAGCCGGAGTGTCCGACTGGTCCGGCAACCGCCGGGCCCGCCAGACGCCGTGCCCGAAGGCCAGCCAGGCCGAGCCGTTCACGGCGGCCAGTGACCGGCGGGGCAACTGGGTCGGGGCGGCGGTGAACGCACCCAGCGCCCCGAGACCGGTGCCGGCCATGGCGAGTCGAATGTTCTGCTGGGTCATTCGCCGGGCCACCCCGGTCGCCTCCACCAGCAGCGCCACCACCCGGAGGTCCGCGCCGACCAGCAGGTGCGCGCCCCACGGTGGCAGGTCCTCCGGAGCGGACACGCCGAGGCCGCAGTCGGACGCGCCGAGCGCCGACCGGTCCCCGGAAACCAGCATCACCACCGCCCCGTCGCGCTGCAACGCGCGTACCGAGTCGGTGAGGCGGTCCCCGCCGGGCAGCATCGCATCGGCGAAGCCGTACCGCTGCTCGTCACCGCCGGCCACGACCAGCCGCAGGCCGGCCTGTCGGGCCGCGGCCGGCAGACCGTCGACACCCGGCGCGGGCTCCGGTTCGACGCGGAGCAGCGCGGCGAGCCGGTCGTTGTGGGCCAGGCCGAGCAGTTGACCGCCGGCTGCCCGCAGCCGGTCGCCGTCCGGGATGTCCGCAGGGTCGCCGGCGGGCAGTTGGTCCGGTGGTCCGAGCCGCCAGCCGTCCGCGGCCCGTGCGCCGGCCGGATCAGCCGGGTCGAACAGCGCGAACGCCTGCTCCGCCACCTGCTCGACGTCCACTCCCCGCGCCGGGGCCAGGTCGGCCAGCACGCCCCGGTTCGAGCCGAGCACCGCGGCGTCCAACACCAGCGTGTCGATCCGGTCCAGCTCGCGCAGCACGCTGCGGTCCATCGCGATCACGCCGCGGCGGGCCAGGATCCGGCCGAGCTGAGCGGCGTACCCCTCGCGTCCGCTGCCCGGGGCCTTGGGCAGCGCGGACAGACCCAGTGCGGCGGCCCGCTTGGGGCCCGCGAAGGGCGCCGCGGCCGTGGCAGCCGCCGCGCCCGCGGCCAGCATCCGGTTCACGTACCGTTCGACCGGGCCGTGTGGCTTGGGTCGGGGGCGTTCGACCACCGGCCAGCGGGCCGTGGCGTGCTCCGGGTCGCCGGTCAGCCGTGGTTCGGCCTTCTCCCAGGCGGTGAGCTGCGCCCGTGCTTCGCCCCACTGCACGATTCGTTGAGCGCCGTCCAGGACTATTCCGGCCCAGCCTCCGGTCAGGCCCTGCACCACCGCTTCGGCGAGCGGAAAGAGGATGTCGGCGCGCGGGTCGGCGCGCAGTCCTCGGGCGGCGAGCGCATGCAGTTTGGGTTGCAGGTCCACCGCGGCGAGCAACCCGGCCACCTCGGCGGGCACCGGCGCGAACGGCAGGATCCGGGTGGCCGCCGAGATGGTCAGGCCCAACGCGTCCGAGGCGAGCGCGCCGAGGGTGCGCGGAGTCCGGGGCCCCTCCTCCGGCGGGTGCGGCGGCGGGATCTCCGGGTCCGGCTCGTGGTCACACGTCTCTTCGACCCGGGCGATCGTGGCGATCAGGTCGCGCAGCCTCGGCTCGGGGGCCTGCACGGCCACCACCACCCGACCGGACGGCGCGTTCACCCGGGCCCACGCCACCCCGGGCAGCCCCTCCAGCGCGCCCTCCACCTGTCGGGCCAGCCGGTCGCCGCCGTCCTGGCAGACACCGTGCACCTCGATGTGGTGCCGGCCCGGCCGGGACCAGACCCGACGCCGCGTCAGACCGGCGGTCCGGGCCAGCCGGGTCGCGGCCGAGCCCACGGTCCGGGACGCCTCGCCGACCAGGTTCGGCACGCCGATGGAAGGCAGGAGGCGGCCGACGGCGCGGCCCGCCGCCGTCATCGAGGCGTACGGCTGGAGGGACGCCGGCCCGACTCGCCGTAGCTGCTGGTCCCGCCCACGCCCATCGTCGCCCTCCCGCCGCTTCGGTCCGGCGGCCTGGCTTCCCGGCCTGCCATCCGTTATGCCCTCTGAACAGCGGAACTTTCCGCAGTCGGCGGCGCATGGACGGGCTGGGCGGTGGAATCCGGCGAACGTCAACGGATAGGGGAGGCCGCATGAGCACGCTGACGCGACACATGAACGGTGGGCAGGAGACCGTCCGGACGTACAGCCGGCGGGTGGAGGTGCCGATGCTGGGTGAGGTGGCGGTGCCGCCGCCGGACCGGCTCGCGTACTACGCGGGGCTGGGTGTGCTCGCCGCGCTCCAGGTCATCGAGTGGCCGCTGGCCCTGGTGATCACCGCCGGCCATCTCCTGTCGGACCAGCACTTTTCGGGACTCGTACGGGGCGTCGGGGAGGCGCTGGAGAACGCCTGACGAGAGCCGGGTCACCACCGATTGACATGAATCCGGGTTGAGGTCGCAGGCTGGGGCGCATGTCGAGCCCTACCGCCACCGCCGTACCGGCCTCGCCGACCCCACCGGGGCTGTTCGCGCCCCGGCTGCGGGCCATGACGGTGGGCAGCGTCGCGCTGATCTCGCTGCTCGCCTTCGAGGCGCTGGCGGTCGGTACGGCGATGCCGACGGTCGCCCGCAGTCTGGACGGGCTGGCGCTGTACGGCATCGCCTTCGGCGGCTCGTTCGCCGCGGGCGTGCTGGCCATGGTGGTCTCCGGGATCTGGTGCGACGCGCGGGGGCCCCGGGGGCCGATGTGGCACGGCGTGGCCTGGTTCGTGGTCGGATTGCTGATCGCCGGGACCGCCCCCGTGATGGGTGCGCTGGTCGTCGGCCGGGTGGTGCAGGGGTTCGGCTCCGGGCTGCTCTCGGTGGCGCTCTACGTGATCGTCGGGCACGCGTACCCGGAGGAGCTGCACCGGCGGATCTTCGCCGCGTTCGCGGCGGCGTGGGTCGTACCGTCGCTGGTCGGGCCGGCGCTGGCCGGTCTGATCGTCGAGTACCTGGGCTGGCGGTGGGTCTTTTTGGCGGTGCCGGCGGTGGCCGTGCCGGCCGTGCTGTTGATCCACCCCGGTCTGCGGTCGCTGGACCGGACTGTGCCGACCCGACCACCGGCGGGCGCGGCGGCCCGGATCGGGTGGGCGTGCGGGGCGGGGGTGAGCGCCGCACTGCTGCACATCGGGGGACAGCAGCGCGGCGCTGCCGCCGTGGTGCTGATCGCGCTCGCGGTGGCCGGCCTGCTGGTCTGCGCCCCTCGGCTGCTGCCGCCCGGGTTCCTGCGGGCGGCCCGTGGCCTGCCGACCGTGGTCGGGCTGCGGGGTCTGGCCTCGGCGGCGTTCGTCGGCGCCGAGGTGGTCATCCCGTTGATGCTGTCCCGGGAGCGGGGTCTGTCGCCGACCGCCGCCGGGCTGGTTCTCACGGTCGGGGCGCTGGCCTGGTCGGTGGGGTCCTGGGTGCAGGGCCGGATCCCGCTGCCGGCCTCGCGCGCCAGCCTCCCGCGGGCCGGGTTGGGCTGCATCACGATCGGCACGGCAACGGTCGCGCTGGCCGTACAACCCGAGCTGCCGGTGGCCGTCGCCGTGCTGGGCTGGGCGGTGGCGGGCCTCGGCATGGGTCTGCTCTACCCGTCGTTGTCGGTGCTCACCCTGGAGCTGTCCGCCCCCGGGGAGCAGGGCCGCAACAGCTCGTCGCTGCAACTGGGCGACTCGCTGTTCGCCGCGACCGTGCTGGCGCTCACCGGCGCGGTGCTGGCCGCCGGGAGCGCGCCGGGTCCGGCCAGCTACACGTTGACCCTGGTGGTGGCCGCCGGGTTGGCGGCGCTCGGTGCGCTGCTGGCCGGCCGGGTGGTGGTTGGCGGGAGCACGCGACCGGGCGGGTGATCCGTGGATTCGGCGGCGTCCGAGGTCGGCGGGCCGGGAGGATGGCGGGCGATGAGCTTCCTGTCCGTCCTGCCACTGGCCGTGGTGATGGTCGCCGGGACCCAGTTGGTCGTGGCGGTCTTCCTCGCCTCGTCGGACCGTCCCCGGGCCGCGTCGCTGGGCTTCCTCGCCGGTGCCGGGCTGGTGGTCGCCGCCGGGGTGACGGTGGCGTGGCTGCTCGTGCGGCTGGTGGGCGGTGTGGCCGCCGATGCCTCCGCCGTCGTCGGACGGCTCGATCGTGGGCCCGTCATCGACCTGGTGGTGCTCGTCCTGCTGGTCGTCCTGGCCGTGGTGGTCTGGCTGCGCCGGGGCCGGGCCGGGCAGCCGAAGTGGTTGGGGAGCATCGGGCACGCCGACCCCGCCTGGGCGTCGCGAACGGGCGCGCTGCTCTTCGTGGTGACGCCCACCGATGACCTGACCATGGCCGCGGTCGGGGCGAGTGTGGCCCGGCACAACCTGCCGTGGTGGCACCTGCTGCCGTTCGTGCTGCTGACGGTGCTGCTGCTCGCTCTGCCGCTGCTGGCGCTGCTGCTGCTCGGGCACCGCGCGGCACGGGTGCTGGCCCGGATGCGGGAGTGGGCCCAGGGGCACGCCTGGGTGGTCAGCGAGGTGTTGATCGCGTTCTTCGCGCTGCTGACCGTGCTGGATCTGATCCGCTCGGGGTGACCCGCCGCACATCCGGGTCACGGATCGCCCCGGGGTGCCGTCAGGAGCGGTGGGCCACGGGCGGCACGGCCCACGTTGGCCGGATCGATGGGCTGGTGGACGCCGGGAGTTCGCGGCGGAACGGGAGGACGGGATGAGGGTTCTGGTCACCGGAGCAAGCGGTCGCCTGGGCAAGGCGGTGCTGAGCCGGTTGCGCGCCGACGGGGTCAGCGTCCGGGCCACCAGCCGACGGCCGCGTACCGGCGGTGAGGTCGAGTGGGTGGTGACGGACCTGGCCACCGGGGAGGGGCTGACCGAGGCGGTGGCCGGGACGGACGCGGTGCTGCACCTGGCGACCGCGCCCGAGGGCCGGCGTACCCACCAGGTGGACGTGCTGGGCACCCGCCGGCTGGTGGTCGCCGCCGGCGCCGCCGGTGTCCAACACCTGGTGTACGTCTCGATCGTCGGCGTGGACCGGGTGCCGATCGCGTACTACCGGCACAAGCTCGCCGCCGAGCAGGTGATCGCGGCCGGCTCGGTGCCGTGGTCGGTGCTGCGGGCGACCCAGTTTCCGCAGTTCCTGGACGACCTGCTGGCCAGCAGCGCGCGGCTGGGGCCGGTGATCGGGGACCGGGCGGTGCTCGCCCAGCCGGTTGACCCGGGCGAGGTGGCGGCGCGGCTGGCGGCTCGCCTGGTCGCCGGGCCACTGGGTGCCATCGAGGAGTTCGGCGGCCCGCAGGTGCTCCGCTTCGACGAGGCGGTCCGCGCGTGGCGAGCGGCCCGGGGATCGCGCCGACCCCTGCTGCCGGTGCGGATCCCCGGCCGGCTCGGCCGTGAACTGCGCGCCGGTGGCCTGGTCACCGAGGCGCTGCCCCGAGGCGTCCGCACCTGGGCCGATCACCTCGCTGACACGTACGGGGGAACCGGGCGGAGATGAGACGTACAACGGTTCACGTTCGTCTTACGGTGACGCCATGTTCGCTGTCGTCACCACCGTCATCCTTTACGTCTTCGGCTTCGTCTTCCTCTACGGCGTGATTCGGCTGGGTGTCCGGCACGCGCTGGAGGACGTGGAGCTGTACCGGGCCAAGGCCCAGCGCGCCGAGGAGTTGGCCGCCTCGCGGGACCGCACCTTCATGCGCGAGAACGCCTTCCTCGCCGGCAGTTGAGCCGCCCGTCGGCGCGGCCCGGGACGGGTGGCGTCGCGTGGCGACTCGGGAGCGGCCAGACGGTTCGGGAGTCGCCGGGCGGTTCGGCGTGGCGGGTGCGAGGATCGCACCCGTGATGGGAACGCTGAAGACCGAACCTGCCCGCGCCCGCCTGGACCTGCTCGCCCCGCCGGTGGCGGAGGCGATCGCGCAGTGGCCCGCCACCGCGCCGGTGGACGTCGACGAGGTGCTGGTCGCGCCGATCGACGCCGACCTCGCCGACACGGCCGCGTTCTGCGCGGCGTACGAGGTGGGGCTGGACGTGTCGGCCAACTGCGTGGTGGTGGCCGGCAAGCGCGAGGGTGTGGTCCGCTACGCGGCCTGCATCATCCTGGCCACCACCCGTGCCGACGTGAACGGAGTGGCCCGCCGGGCACTGGACGTGCGGAAGGCCAGCTTCGCTCCGATGGACGACGCGGTCGAGCTGACCGGCATGGAGTACGGCGGCATCACCCCGATCGGGCTGCCGGCCCAGTGGCCGATCCTGGTGGACTCGCGGGTGATCGCCACGCCACACGTGATCATCGGATCGGGCGTACGGCACAGCAAGATCGCGCTGCCCGGGCCGGCGCTGGGCGCGCTGCCCGGCGCGCAGGTGGTGGAGGGCCTGGCCCGACCGGCCTGACCAGGCACCGGCATCGATACCGTTGCACGTGAAACATCACGTCGGTCGATGCCGGGTGCCGTGGCCGGCTGCGGCCCGACTCAGTGCGAGTGCGCTCCGGACTCGCGCTGCTCGACCTCGGCCAGCGCGGCGAGCAGCGTCTGTGCCTCCTGGGCGCCGGTCACCGCGTACTTTCCGGCCAGCACGAAGGTCGGCACGCTGGTGACGCCCAGATCCCGGGCGGCGGCCAACTCGGCGGCGAGGTCGGCGGTCCGCTCGTCGGAGTCGAGGAACCTGCGCACGTCGACGGCGTCCAGGCCGATTCCGCCGGCCAGCGCGGCCAGGGCCTCTCGGGAGCCGACGTCGACGCCCTGGGTGAAGTACGCCTGGTAGAGCGCCTCCACCATCTCGGCCGCCCGGCCGTGGTCGGCGGCGTACGAGACCAGCCGGTGCGCGTCGAAGGTGTTCGCGGTCACCGCCCGCTCGAAGTCCAGCCGCAGCCCGTCACCCGCCGCGACCCCGGTCACGTGGGCGAACATCTCCCGGGCCCGCTCCGGGCCGCCGAACCTGTCGGCCATCGCCTCGATCAGGGGCCGGGCCTCGGCCACCGGCGACGGATCGAGCTGGAACGGCCGGTAGCGGACGGTCACCTCGCCGCCGTAGCTGGCGAGCGCCTCCTCCAGCCGGCGCTTGCCGATGTAGCACCACGGGCACACGACGTCCGCGTAGATCTCGATCTCCATGATCGGTGCCAACCCGCCGGTCAGCCGATCTGTTCCCGGACCTGGCGCTTGAGCCGGCCCAGGATCGCGGTGCCACCGCGCACCCGCAGCGGGCTGATCGCCTGAGCCAGGCCCATCCGCTGGTAGAGGTCGTCCGGCACGGCCAGCACCTCCTCGGCGCTCGCGCCGGCCAGCCCCTCGGCGAGGATCCCGGCGAACGCCCGGGTGGTCGGCGCCTCCGGCGGGCAGTCGAAGAGCGTCTCGACGACCCCGTCCGGCGTCACCCGGGCGCGCAGGAAGAACGCCGTCTGGCACTCCGGCACCTGCTCCATGCCCTCGCGTCCGGTGTCGTCCGGCAGCGGCGGGATGACGTCGGCGTACTCCAGGAGCATCTCCAGCACCAGGTCCCGGGGAGCGGCAGCGAACTCGTCGACGATCTCGGCCAGTCGGGCCGGCATGTCAGCCATGCGTCGAGGCTACCGCCGTCGACGTGGGCCTTTCCGTCGCACTCAGACGGTTGGGGACTGCTCGCTGATCTCGCTGAGGGCGCTGGTCGGGTCGAGCTGCATGGCAAGGTCGCCGAGCGAGACGATGCCGACCAGCTTGCGGTCGGTGTCACAGACCAGCACCCGCCGGATGCCCCGGTCCCGCATCAACGCGGCGGCCTCGCCCGCGGTGCAGTGCTGCTCGATCATGATCACCTCGCGGGTGACGATCGAGCCGATGGTCGTGGCGGCCGGCGAGCTGTTCTCGGCCACCGCCCGGACCACGATGTCCCGGTCGGTGAGCATGCCGGCGAGGCTGGCGCCGTCGGTGACCACCACGTCGCCGATGTCCGCCTCCTTCATCACCCTGGCCGCCTCGTCCAGGGTGGTCTCCGCCGGCAGGTAGACCACCTGCTTGGTCATCACGTCGCTGACCCGGTAACCGGTCATGAGAGCCTCCGAACGTTTCCACCCGATCGAACTGCGGTACCCCGTGACGCGGTGGCTACACCAGGTTCCCACGCTCGCGGCGTACCTCGTCGACCAACCGTTCCACCAGACCGTCGAGCGGCAGCTCGGTGCGCCCGTCGCCGGCCCGCTCCCGCAGCTCGACGTAACCGTCGGCCAGCCGTCGGCCGACCACGACGGCGCGCGGAATGCCGATCAGCTCGGCGTCGGTGAACTTCACCCCCGCCGACACGTGCGTCCGGTCGTCGACCAGCACCCGCAGGCCGGCGTTCGCGAGACGACCGCCGAGGTCCAGCGCCGCGTCGAGCTGCGGCCCCTTGCCCGCCACGACCAGGTGTACGTCGCACGGCGCGACCGCCGCCGGCCACATCAGCCCCCGGTCGTCGTGGTGCTGCTCGGCGATCGCCGCCACCGCCCGCGACACCCCGATGCCGTAGCAGCCCATGGTCGGCCGGACCGGCTTGCCCGCCGGACCGAGCACGTCGACCGCGAACGCGTCGGTGAACCGGCGGCCGAGTTGGAAGATGTGCCCGATCTCGATGCCCCGCCGGATGGTCAACTCGCCGTCGTCGCAGTCCGGGCAGGGGTCGCCGGCGCGTACCTCGGCCGCCTCGATCATGCCGTCGGGCGTGAAGTCCCGCCCGCAGACCACGTCCGTCGCGTGCCGGCCCGGCTCGTTCGCACCGGTCAGCCACGCTGAGCCGGGCACCACCCGAGGATCGACGAGGTAGCGGATGCCCAGCTTGTCGAGCAGTTGCGGCCCGATGTACCCGCGAATCAGCTCCGGGTGGTCGGCCCATTCCTCGAAGACGGCCACCTGGGCCGGATGCAGCGCTGCGCCCACCCGCTTCAGGTCGACCTCCCGGTCACCGGGCAGGCCGATCACCAGCGGCTCGGCCCGCTCCGCGCCGGGCTGACGGACGGACAGCACGACGTTCTTCAGGGTGTCGGCGGCCGTCCAGCCGTCCCGGTCACCCAGGCGGCGGTCGTTGGCCAGCTCCACGAGGCTGGCGATCGTCGGGGTCTCGGGCGTGTCGTGCACCTCCAGGGCCCGATGCGCGGTCGGGTCCCCGGCGGCGGGCGCCCGGGTGACGACCGCCTCGGTGTTCGCCGCGTAGTCGCAGGCGGTGCAGCCGACGAAGGTGTCCTCGCCGACCGGCGTCGCGGCCAGGAACTCCTCCGACGCCGAGCCGCCCATCGCACCGGACATCGCGTGCACCACCGTGTAGTCCAGGCCCAGCCGGTCGAAGATCCGCCGGTACGCCGCCCGGTGCCGTCCGTACGCGTCCCGCAGCCCCGCGTCGTCCAGGTCGAAGGAGTACGCGTCCTTCATCAGGAACTCCCGGCCGCGCAGCAGACCGGCCCGCGGCCTCGCCTCGTCCCGGAACTTGGTCTGCACCTGGAACAGCGTCACCGGAAAATCCCGGTACGACGTGAACAGGTCCTTGACCAGCAGCGCCGCCAACTCCTCGTGGGTGGGCGCCAACAGGTGCTCGGCGCCGCGCCGGTCGGCGAGGGTGAAGATGTCGTCGCCGTACTCCGTCCACCGGCCGCTGGCCCGGTACGGCTCCGCGGGCAGCAGCGCCGGGAAGTGCACCTCCTGGTCGCCGATCGCGATCAGCTCGCCGCGCACCACCTCGGTGATCCGGTCCAGCACCAGCTTGCCCAGCGGCAGCCAGGTGTAGCCGCCCGGCGCGGCGCGGCGGATGTAGCCGGCGCGCAGCAGGAGCCGATGGCTCGGCACCTCCGCGTCGGCCGGGTCCTCCCGCAGGGTCCGCAGCAACAGGGTCGACATGCGTAGCAGCATCAGCGCAGCCTACGACCGCTGCGGCGGGATCAGCGATCCATTTCGACGCCGATGTCCCGCCTGATCGGCTCGATTTTCATGAGGTCGGGGTGTCCTACTCGTGCGGACGCCCCGGTTTCCGGGAACCCGAGTGGATCAGCTCCCGTGCGGCGCAGTCAGCGCCGTTTGGCAGCGGTGACGAAGGCTCGCCAGGACTGCGGGTCGAAGGTGAGCACCGGTCCGGCAGGGTCCTTGCTGTCCCGCACACCGACGACGCCGACGAGGTTGTCGGCCACCTCGACGCAGTCGCCCTGGGTGCCGCTGCGGGTGGACTTGCGCCAGGTAGCGCCGATCAGCTCCATGACGTCATCACTTCCTTCATCAGCTCGACCGACTGCCGGTGGGACAGTGCCTGGCTGCGGACGCTCTCCCATCTGGCCAGCAGGATAGCCACATCCTCGTCCCTGTCGACCACCACGCCGCCGAGCTGAGTCTCCAGATGGCCGACCCAGCCACCGTCGCCACCTCGCGCCAGAGCGAACGGTCCCACCAGTCCGACGTGCATCGGGATGTCGCCCGGGATGATGTGGATGCTGATGTGCGGCCGGTCCGCACACTCGACGAGACGCACCACCTGCTCCGCCATGAGCGCTTGGAAGCTCTCGTCGGAACGGCGCAGAACGGTTTCCTCGACAACGGCGATGTACATGGGCGGGTCGGCCTGGCAGAGGATGGTTTGCCGGTCCATCCGGACCGCGAGTCGCTTCTCGACCTCATCATCACTGATCGTGTTGTCACTGCGGATCACTGCTCGGGCGTAGTTCTCCGTCTGTAGCAGCCCTGGAACGAGGGTCGGCTGGTAACACCGCATCTGCTGGGCCTGGCGTTCGGCTTCCAGCCACGGTCGGAGCCAGCTCGGCTGCCCGTCGCGCTCGGCCAGCTTGAGCAGCGACATGAGCAGCCCGCCCGTGCCCAGCACCTCGTCCGCCCGTTTGAGGAAGAACCGGTCGAGCGGGCGCTGACCCAGCTCCACGGCGGACACCTGCGAGCCCGAGAAGTGGACGAGCTTCCCGAACTCCTCCTGACTCAGCTCGGCGCTGAGCCGCAGCCGCCGGAGTTGTGCCCGGATCAGCTCCGCGGTCGGTTCACCTTCCACACTTCCTCCACGCTTCTCCGGTGTTGCCCCGGCCGGTCCGGACGATCGCCGGGAACCGACCCGGACTCGCCCCGACCACGGTCGATGCCTTCCGACAGTAGTTCCTCCTTCAGCAGAGTGTCACGTAGCGCCTGAGGGAGGTCGAGATGCGCAAACGCCTGACCGGTGAGCTGCCCGTACCCCGGCTCGGTCCGTACGCCGACCGCCCCCGGCCGTACCCACCGGGCCACCGGCCGCACCTGCCAATCCGTCCGCTGTGGCTGTGCCGGGCCTGCGGCCTGCCCTGGCCCTGCGCGGACGCGCGGCTGCTGCTCAAGGTCGAGTACGACGATCGCCACGTCGACCTGGCCATCTACCTGTCCGGGCTCTACCACGAGGCGACGCACGACCTGTTCCGGTTGAATCCGCACGACGGCCCGACGCCGCGCGAGCTGTTCGAGCGGTTCGTCTCCTGGGGGCCGTACCGCCGACCGATCGTCGAGCCGGACGGATGACGGCGAACAGGCGTCGGCGGTGGCAACCATCGCCGTCCCGACTCGCGTCTGGGAAGGCATCAACCTCGCCGCACCATGACCCGAAGGATCGGCTCGTGTGGACGCTCTGCTGACGGAGTTCGACTCGTTCGTCCGTACCCGAACGCCGGCGCTGCTGCGCTCGGCCTACCTGCTCACCGGCGACCAGCACCTGGCCGAGGACCTGGTCCAGTCGGCGCTGGCCCGCACCCACCGCTCCTGGAACCGCCTGCATGACAGCGGCAACGCCGAGGCGTACACCCGCAGGATCATGTACCACCTCCAGGTCTCCTGGTGGCGCCGCCACCGGGTTCCCGAGTCGATGCCGGGCGAGCTGCCCGAGCCACGCGGAGGCGGCTCGGCACCCGACCACGCGCACCAGACCAGCGTGCGGCTCACCCTGCGGGCGGCGCTGGCGAAGCTCTCCCCGAAGCAGCGGGCCGTGCTGGTCCTGCGGTTCTTCGAGGACCGCACCGAGGCCGAGGCCGCCGACCTGCTCGGCGTCACCGTCGGCACCGTGAAGAGCCAGACGGCCAAGGCCCTGGCCAGACTGCGTGCCGTCGCGCCCGAGCTCGCCGAGCTGTACCTCCTGGAAGGGAGCACCCGATGAACCACGACCGCCTCCGGTTCGACCTGACCGATCTGGCCGAGGAGGTCACCGTGGTCGACCTTCGGGACCGAAGCCTGCGGACGTCCCGCCGGCTCGGCCTTCAGCGCGCTATCGCCACCTCGGCCGCCGCGGTGGTTCTGCTCGGGGCGGCCGCCGGCACGGCCCTGGCGGTACGGCCCGATGCCGGCCCCGGTCCGGTGCCGGCCGAGTCGCCCACGGCCAGTCCCTCTCCGGTCCCGTCCGCCCCGGCGCCGAGCGTGACGCCCTCCCGGCCAGCCGTGCCCCCGGACACGTCGTCGCCGGCCACGCCCACGGCCCGGTTGGGAAAGGTCGTCTACGGGCCGATGCCGACCACTAACCTTGGCACCGTCCGCCTGTGGTCGTGGAAGCCAGGTGACTCGCCGGACCGGCTGCTCGCCCTGCCCTGGGAACCCGCGGTGCTGAGCGCGACGGTCTCGCCGGACGGGCGCCAGGTGGCGTGGGTGGACCGTGACGGGACGCTCTGGGTCTCCGCGCTCGACGGGTCGGGCAAGCGAAAGGTCCGCGAACAGACCGACTCGATGTGCCAGACGACCTGGTCACCAGACTCGCGGCATCTGACGGCCGCGGTCGCCGGGGAGGGAGCCGGGCTGGTGGACGTCGTTTCCGGCGCGTACCAGAAGGTGGATGGCCTCCTTGGCTGCCACCCGGTGTGGGCCGCGAACGGCACCCTCGCGCTCGCGGACGGCGGGGACGGCACGGTGTTCCTGACCGACCGGCGCGGATCGGCGCGGCGGGTCATACCGGGTCTCGGCGGCGAGGGAAGCGCGTACGTCTGCTACGACCTGGCCAGCATCTCGCCGGACGGACGGCACATCGCCCTGTTCCGGATCGCGCGCGGGAACGAGGGAGGCGACGCCGCCAGATCGCTGCTGGCGAACGTGGTGCTGGACACCCGAACCGGCAAGGAGGTCGTGCTGCCGCTGGGCGACCGCGAGCTGCGACAGGTCTTCTTCCAGGCCGACGGGTCCATGGTGGTCCGGGTTCGCAGCGGCGACCGGTACACCCTGCTTCTCGTCGGCGAGGACGGTAAGAAGGTCGCCGAGCAGGCGGAGCCGCCGAGCCTCCGGGACATGCAGATCATCAACGCGCTCGGCTGAGCGGAACGAGGGTGGCTCGGACACGGGCCGGGCCACCCCGAGCGTGACTGATGACCTCCGCCACGTCGTCCCTGCGGGGGCACCGACGGCCGGGTCTCCGGTGACAGACTGGTCGCCGCAGGCAACGAGTGTCTTGAGGGGGCGCGGGTGGGCTGGCGCAGTTTTGTCGCGGTCGGGGACAGCTTCACCGAGGGTATGGACGACGCGTACCCGGACGGCACCTACCGGGGCTGGGCCGACATGGTGGCGACCCGGCTCGCCGTCGAGGCGGGCCCGGACTTCCGGTACGCCAACCTGGCCATCCGGGGTCGGCTGTTCCCCAGCGTGGTCGCCGAGCAGGTGCCCGCCGCGGTGGCCATGAAGCCCGACCTGATCAGCTTCGCGGCCGGCGGCAACGACGTGCTGCGCCGCACCTTCGATCCGGACACGCTGGTCGCCCGCTTCGACGAGGTGGTGCGGCAGTTGCGCTCGGGTGGCGCGGACGTGCTGCTCTTCCGGTTCGCCGACGTGATGGCCCGGCTGCCCGGCCAGCGTCTCGTCGCCCCCCGGGTGGAACTGCTCAACCAGGCGGTCGGCGACACGGCCGAGCGGCACGGCGCCATCATGGTCGACCTGTACGCCGACGACACCTTCCTCAACCCGATGCTCTGGAGCACCGACCGGCTGCACCTGAGTGAGGCCGGGCACCGACGGGTCGCCGGGCAGGTGCTCACCGCGCTCGGCGTCGGCTGCGACGAGGAGTGGCTGATGGTGCCCCCGCATCCCGCGCCCTCCCCGTGGCTCGCCGCCCGCGCGGCCGACCTGCGCTGGGCCGGGCAGCACCTGGCTCCGTGGATCAAGCGGCGGCTGACCGGCCGGTCGTCCGGCGACACGGTCACCGCGAAGCGTCCACTGCTCGGCCCGATCGCCGACTGAGCGTGCGCACCCTGCACACCGCGCCGCTGCTGCGGCTCACCGCCGACGGTGAGCCGATGCCCGATCACGCCGTGCTGGTGAGCGCCGACCGGATCGAGGCCGTCGGCCCACTCGCCGAGCTGAGCGGGGCGTACCCCGACGTTCGGGTCCGTCGCTGGCCCGGAACGCTCGGGCCGGGCCTGCTGCACGACGGCCCGCCTCCGGCGGCGCCCACCCCGCGCGAGCGGTTGCACGCGTTGCTGCGGACCGGGGTGACGGCGGTGCTCGCGGAGCATCTGGCCGATCCGGCGGTGCGCGCCGCCGTCGACAAGAGTGACCTGCTGGTCCTGCCCGCCGCCGTGACGCCGGCGCTGCTGCGGGGTGGGCGCGCCGACCTGGCGGTCCACGGCGTCGACGGCGCCTGCCTGGTGACCGTGGTCGCCGGTCGCATCGCCCACCGCCGCGCCTGAGCGCCCGTCACGTGGGCGGCGTCGCACCCGATGACCGGTCGTCGGGCAGGGTGGCGGCGTACCTTGGGGATCATGTCTGTGCCGAGCGATCCTGATCCCCGTCTCCAGTCCTACGCGGACCCGCAGCGGCTGGTCACCACCGACTGGCTGGCCGAGCACCTGGGTGACGAGGGCCTCGTCGTGGTCGAGTCCGACGAGGACGTCCTGCTCTACGAGTCCGGCCACATTCCCGGCGCCGTGAAGGTCGACTGGCACCTGGAGCTGAACGACCAGGTCACCAGGGACTATCTCGACGCGAAGAGCTTCGCCGAGATGTGCGCCGCCAAGGGCATCGGCCGCGGCGACACGGTGGTCTTCTACGGCGACAACTTCAACTGGTGGGCGGCGTACGCCCTCTGGGTCTTCTCGCTGTTCGGGCACGCCGACGTGCGGCTGCTCGACGGTGGCCGGCAGAAGTGGATCGCCGAGGGGCGCGAGGTCACCCGCGACAAGCCGAACCGGCCGCGCGCCGACTACCCGGTCCCGCTGCGCGACGACACGCCGCTGCGGGCGTTCCGCGAGCAGGTGATGGCACACGTCGCCTCGGGCCGTCCGCTGGTCGACGTCCGGTCCCCGGGCGAGTACACCGGCGAGATGCTGCACATGCCCGACTACCCGCAGGAGGGGGCGCTGCGTGGCGGCCACATTCCGGGCGCGGTCAGCAAGCCGTGGAAGTCCGCCGCGAACGAGGACGGCACGTTCAAGTCCGCCGACGAGCTGAAGGCGATCTACGCCGATCAGCTCGGGCTCAGCCCGGACGACGACGTGATCGCGTACTGCCGGATCGGCGAGCGGTCCAGCCACACCTGGTTCGTGCTGCGGCACCTGCTCGGCTACCCGCAGGTGCGCAACTACGACGGTTCCTGGACCGAGTGGGGCAACCTCGTCCGGGCTCCCGTCGTGAAGGGCGATCAGCCGGGCGGCCTCGCCGCCTGAGCGGAACGGTCCCCGCGCGTCCGTCGCGGACGCGCGGGGACGGTGCTCAACCGGCGAGTGCCACCATGCCGGGCAGGTCGCGCACGATGCCGGTGATCTCGCCGGTCTCCGGGTTCCACCGCGCCAGCCCGGCCGGCTCCAGGCGCAGCAGCACCGCGCCCGTGTTGTCCCAGCCCAGCACCGGGCAGCAGCCCTTGGCGCGGTCCCGGCCCAGGTCGAGCACGTGGGCCACCGCACCCGTGCGGGCGTCCAGCACGGTCACCCCCTCGGCGCCGTCGATCTCGCCGTTGGTGATCCAGGCGGCCCGCGCCAGCCGGCTGCCGTGCAACCAGCCCCGGCCGTAGAACTCGTTGACCTGGTACGGCGCCGGCAGCAACCCACCCGTGACGGGTTGTTCGGAGCGGACGGCGCCCGTGCCGGCGGTCCGGCTGCGCAGCATCAGGCCGCCCCGTACGCCGCCCGTCTCGACCAGTGCCGCCTCGCGCCCGGCCGCCGGGTCGGGTGCCGCCACGTCCCAGGCCGACACGTCGATCGCGCTCGCCGCGCCGGTGACGCGGTCCACCGCGTACGTCCGGTTGTCGCCGCCGACGAGCACCCGGTCGTTCGCCCAAACCACCAGCTCCAGGTAGCCGGCGAGCGGGATCCGGCGTACGGCGGCAGTGGTGAGGTCGACGAGGATCAGCTCGTTGGTCTGCGCGAACGCGGCCGAGCGACCGTCGGGCGACAGCACTCCCGGCTTCACGGCGGGCGCCTCGTTGCCGCCCTCGTCCCGGGTCGGCGCCGGGGTCACCACGTCGAGACTGCGCACCACGCCGTCGTCGCCGAGGATCCGGACCGGACCGTCCGCGCGGTACTCCTCGTTCAACGGTTGGAACAGCGCCAGCGCCCGCTGAACCGGTCGCGCGGAGAGCGGCACGGTCGCCGGGTCGCCGAGCCGGGCCAGCGGGTCGGGCGGGAAGGTCAGCTCGGCCGGAGGGCTCTGCGCCGGACCGGGGTGCGGGGCCTCGACGGTCGGGGCGACGGTTGGGTTGACCGTCGGAGCCACCGAGAGGTCCGGCGGCCGTTCGGCGGTGGGTCGCAGGGCGGTCACCGTGCCGCCGCCGACGAGGGCCACGGCCAGGGCGACCGCGCCGACCGCCCGTCGGGTACGCCGGGTGCGCCGTGCCCGCTCCCAGCCGGCCGCCGCCGGGTGGCTGGGCCGGACGTCCTCGACGCTGACGGTCAACAGCCGGCGCAGTTCCTGCTCGTTCACGGGTTCACCTCCAGGCCGCTGGCCAGGTCACCGCGACCGGCCGGGTCCTGGGCCGGCCGGGTGTTCCGGGCGAGGTCCGGGGCCACCTCGCGGAGCCGACGCAGCGCCGCGTGGCACTGGCTCTTCACGGTGCCGACGGTCACCCCGAGCGCCTCGGCGGTGGCCACCTCGGTCAGGTCCTCGTAGTAGCGCAGCACCAGCACGGCCCGCTGACGGGGCGGGAGCAGGCCGAGCGCGTCGTGCAGCGTCAGGCGTAGCGCGCCGTCACGGTCGGGGGCCACCTGCTCCGGCGGCTCGGCGCTGAGCCGTTCCCGTCGCCGCCGACGCCACCACGACACGGTGTCCCGGTAGAGGATGGCCCGCACGTACGCGGCGGGATCGCCGTCGCGGACCGTGCTCCAGCGCAGCGCCAGCTTGAGCAGCGCGTCCTGGAGGAGGTCCTCGGCCTGGTGCCGGTTGCCGCAGATCAGGTAGGCCGCGCGCAGCAGGCGGTGCTGGTGGCTCTCCACGAAGGCGAGGTAGCCGTCGCGTCCGTCGCTTGCCATCCGCCCACCTCCCGGCCGTCGCGTTCGGCCTCACCTGCCAGACGCACGGCGAGGGGGAAAAGGTTGGGTCAGCTCTCCGGCTGCCCGGTCAGATAGCGCTGGAGGGTCGGTGCGATCCAGGAGACCAGCTCCTCCTGATCCAGCTCCACCATCGGTGGCAGGCGGACGATGTAGCGGGTGAAGGCGAGGCCGAGGATCTGACTGGCCACCAGGCCGGCGCGTCGGGCGGTGGTTGCCGGGTCGCCGCCGAACGTGGCCACGGCAGTGATGAGCTGGTCGGCGAAGATGCCGCGCATCCGCTCCGCCGCGCCCGGGTTGGTGCTCGCGGCCCGCAGCAGCGCGACGAGCGTCTCGTCGCCGTCCCACCGGGCCAGGAAGTGCCGCACCAGCACGTCGCCGAACCGTCCGGGCGGCACGTGGGTCAGGTCGGGCAGCCGGAGGTCGAACTCGGCCGCCGCCGCGAAGAGACCCTCCTTGCTGCCGTAGTAGCGCATCACCATCGACGGGTCGATCCGGGCGTCGGCGGCGATGGCCCGGATGGTGGCGCGCTCGTACCCGTCCGACGCGAACCGTTCACGGGCGGCTCGCAGGATCGCGGCCCGGGTGACGTCCGAGCGGCGGGGCTGGGTCGAGTCGACGCGCACTGTCATGTCAACGACCGTAGGCCAACGCCTGTTGACATACAACAATGAGCGGACCTAGCGTTGCCAACAAGTGTTTGCCAACGTGTGTTGGCAACGGTCGTTCCGGAGGTGGTCATGCTGCCCACGAATACCGACGTTCTGGTGGTGGGCGGCGGCCCCACCGGCCTCGCCACCGCGCTGACACTGGCCCGCCGCGGCGTGGACGTCACCGTCCTGGACCAGCTCGGCAGCCCGCCGTCGACCTCCCGGGCGGCCGTCGTGCACGCGTACACCCTGGAGGTGCTGGACCGGATCGGCGCCGCGACGCCGCTGGTCGCCCAGGGGGTGCGGGCGCCGCGATTCACCGTCCGCGACCGGGACCGGGTGCTGCTGTCGGTCCCGTTCCACCAGTTGCCGTCCCGCTTCCCCTACGCGCTGATGGTCTCCCAGTCGGTCACCGAGGCGGTGCTCACCGCGCAACTGGCCGACCACGGCGTTCAGGTGCGGCGGCCGTGCCGGTTGACCGGACTGAGCCGGACCGCGGACGGAGTGGTCGCGCAGGTCGATGGGGCCGAGGTGCGCGCCCGGTTCGTGGTCGGCGCGGACGGCCTGCACAGCACGGTCCGACAGTTGGCCGGCATCGGCTTCACCGGCCCCAGCGACGAGGAGTCCTTCGTGCTGGCCGACGTCCGGGTACACAGCGTCCTGCCCCGGGACGAGGCGGCGCTCTTCCTCGCCCGCTCCGGGCCGCTGATCTGGGCGCCGCTCCCGGACGGGGTGGTCCGGCTGGTCGCCGCCGTGCCGACCGCCCCGGCGGAGCCGGACACGGCCTACCTTCAGGCGCTGCTCGACGAGCGCGGACCGGCCCGGCGACCCGACCGGGTGACCGAGGTGCTCTGGGGCTCCCGGTTCCGGGTGCACCACCGGATCGCCGACACCTTCCGGGCCGGACCGGTGCTGCTGGCCGGGGACGCCGGGCACGTGCACAGCCCCGCCGGCGGACAGGGCATGAACCTCGGCATCTGCGACGCGGTGGCACTCGGCGCCGCGCTGGCCGATGTGCTCGACGGCGGCCCGGAGACGCTGCTCGACGAGTACACGGCCCGGCAGCGCCCAATGGCCGAGGACGTGCTGAGCTTCGCCGCCGGGCTGACCCGGCTGGCCACCCTCTCCCCGGCCCGCCGGCCGATCCGGGACGTGCTGCTCCGGCTGCTCGGCGCCGTCCCGCCGGCCCGGCGCCAGATCGCGCTGCGCCTGTCCGGGCTGTCCCACCGGGAACGAACACCCTAGGTCCGCAGTGCCCGCCACGCCGCCAGGGTGACCAGCGCGAACGTTCCGGCGGCCGCACCCGCCACCGGCACGGTCCCGTACGCCGAGGCGACCAGCCCCGCGAGCGCCGCGCCCACCGGCGCGGTGAGCAGCCCGACCATCCGCTGGGCGGCACCCACCCGACCGAGCAGTCCGCTCGGCACGTGCCGCTGCCCGTACGACGCCCACAGGCTGTTCCACACCGCGGTGCCGGCGGCGAAGACCGCCAGCGCGATCCCGCCCGGCACCGGATGCCGGGCCAGCGCGAACCCGGTCAGCGCGACGGTCTGCACGGCGAGCACCACGCCCAGCGCGGGCGCCGTGCCGAGCCGGGCGGCGAGCCGACTCGCCCCGAGCGCCCCGGCCACACCGCCGACGATCGCGCCCGCGGCGAACAGCCCGTACCCGGCCGGCGGCACCCGCAACACGTCCAGCGCGTAGAGCACCAGCACCGCCAGCACACCGCTGATCGCCAGGTTGCTCGCGGCGGTGAGCAGGGTGAACCGCCACAGTGTCCGGTGCCCACGCAGCCACCGCACCCCCTCGGCGATCTCGCCCCACACCGACCCCCGTCGAGCGACGCTCACCGGGCGCGCAGCGGATGTCGGCGTGAGGGCCAGGACGAGCAGGGCCGCCACGGCGAAGGTGACGGCGTCGAGGGTGAACGGGAGGGCGGGGGCGGCGGCGAAGAGAACGCCCGCGGCGGGCGCGCCGAGGAAACCGCCGGCCACCGCCGTACCCGCCTGGAGCCGTCCGTTCGCCCGGGGCAGCGCGGCCGGCGGCACCAGCGCGGGCAGCAGCGCGAACGAGGCGGCGTCGAAGAGGGTGCCCAGCGTGGCGAGGAGGAACGCGGCCACCAGCAGCGTCAGGATGCCCGCCCGGTCGAAGGCGATCGCCACGGCCAGCGCCGCCACCACGACCGCGCGTACCCCGTCCACCAGGGCCATCGTCCGCCGTCGGTCCCAGCGGTCCGCGTACACGCCGCCGAGCAGGCCGAAGAGCAGCGGCGGTAGCTGGGCGACCACGGTGACCGCCGCGATGACCCGGGGGTCGCGGGTCAGCGTCGCGGCCAGCAACGCCAGGGCCGGCGTACGCAGCGCATCCCCCAACCGGGAGGAGACGGCGGCGGACCAGAGCAGCCGGAAGTCCCGGCCGAGAGCGGTGGAGGTCATGGCGGTGACCGTGCGGGTTCGACCGGGTCGAGGGTCAAGCCGCCGGGCGAAAGGGGGACGCACACGTCGGTGATCATCGGTACGGTGGGCGCCGGCATCGGACCGGGGAGAACTCAGGCGTGGACCACACCTTTCAGGTCGACCTCCGTGGCGTGGTCGACCTGCTCAGTCATCACCTCTACGGCAGCCCACGGGTCTACGTCCGCGAGCTGCTCCAGAACTCGGTGGACGCGATCACCGCGCGGCGTGCGGGTGAACCGGACGCCACCGCGCTGGTCCGCATCGAGCCGCCCGACATCACCGGCGACGGCACACTGCGGGTGCACGACACCGGCATCGGCCTCACCGAGGCGCAGGTGCACGAACTGCTGGCCACCATCGGCCGCAGCTCCAAACGCGACGAGCTGGGCTTCTCCCGGCACGAGTTTCTCGGCCAGTTCGGCATCGGTCTGCTGTCCTGCTTCCTGGTGGCTGACGAGATCCAGGTGCTCACCCGGCACGGCGACCACCCCACCGTCCGCTGGACCGGATACGCCGACGGCCGCTACGCCGTGACGGTGGCGCCGCCGGGGGCCGCCCGCGCCGAGCCGGGCACGACGGTCACGCTGGTGCCCCGCCGCGACGCCGACCAGTGGTTCAGCACCCCGACCGTGACCGACCTGGCCCGGCTCTTCGGTTCCCTGCTGCCGGTCACCGTCCGGGTCGGCGACGTGGTCACCACCACCGGCGAGCCACCCTGGCCGACCACGGCGGGAGCGCCGGTCGACCGGGCGGCGCTGATCCGGTACGCCCGGGAGATGCTCGGCGTCGACCCGTTCGACGTGGTGCCCCTGACCGTGCCGGAGGCCGGGCTGACCGGTGTCGCCTTCATCCTGCCCACCCCGGTGAACCCGGCGGCCCGGGCCGGGCACCGGGTCTACCTCAAGCGGATGCTGCTCACCGAGCACGCCGACGGGCTGCTGCCGGACTGGGCGTTCTTCGCGCACTGCGTGGTGGACGCGACCGAGCTGCGCCCGACCGCCAGCCGGGAGGCCCTCTACGAGGACACCCTGCTGACCGCCACCCGGGAGGCGCTCGGCGACCAGGTACGCGGCTGGCTGGTCCGGCTGGCGCGGCACGACCCGCACCGGCTGGCCGAGTTCCTCCAGGTGCACCACCTCGGCGTGAAGGCGTTGGCGCTGCACGACGACGAGATGCTCCGGCTGGTCGACCGGTGGTGGCCGATGGACACCAACGTCGGCACGCTCACCCTCGCCGAGTTCCGGGAACGCTACGGGGTGCTCCGCTACGCGGCGAGCCTCGACGAGTTCCGCCAGCTCGCCGCGGTGGCCGCCGCGCAGGACCTGGCGGTGGTCAACGCCGGCTACACGTACGACACCGAGCTGATCGAGCGGCTGCCGGTGGTGGACCGCTCGGTGCTGATCGAGCGGCTGGAGCCGAGCGATCTCACCACCCGCTTCGACGGCCTCGACCCGCAGGTGGAGCTGGCGCTGCGGCCGTTCCTCAGCGCGGCGCAGCGGGCCGTCGAGCGCTCCGGCTGCGAGGTGGTCATCCGGGCGTACGACCCGGTCTCGCTGCCCGCGCTCTATCTGGTCAGCCGGTCGGCGGCGTTCAACGACCAGCTCGCGGCCAGCCGGGACCGGGCCGACGAGCTGTGGGGCGGCGTGCTCGACGCGCTCGCGGCCACCGCCCCACCGGACCGCCCGCAGTTGGTGCTCAACCACCGCAACCCGCTGGTCCGCCGGGTCACCATGCTGGCCGACCCGGAGCTGGTCGGGCTCGCCGTCGAGGCGCTGTACGGGCAGGCGCTGCTGCTCGGCCACCATCCGATCCGCGCGGCCGACGCCGCGCTGCTGAACGATTCCTTCCTCGGCCTGCTCGGCCGGGCCGTTCCGGGACGGGAGTGAGCATGGCCGACGAGGATCTGTGGCGGGTGCTGCGCGGCATCTCCGACATTCCGTACGGGGCGGGCCAGATCGCCGCGCTGGAGCAGTTGCTGCGCCGGGTGGACGCCGCGGACGACCGGCACCTCGCCTTCGTCACCCGGATGCAGGCCACCACCGGGTACGTCTACGGCGGTGAACCGGCGAAGTCGTTCGTGACCTTCTCCTGGTGCCTGTCCGAGTTCGACCGGGATCCGCAGCCCTACCACCAGCGTCACCTGCACCACCTGCTGTGGCACTTCAAGTACATGGTGTCCGGCCTGCTGAAGTTCCCGGAGGTGCCGCTGGACCGCACGTACGCGGTGCTGGACGACATGGAACGGCGTTACAAGGCCGGCGGGCACAGCCTCCAGACCGTCCACAAGCACCGGTTCCGGGTCGCCGATCACGTGGGCGACGCCGACGCGGCCGCGCACTGGTACCGGCTCTGGCAGACCACCCCGCGCGACGAGCTCTCCGACTGCGCCGGCTGCGACCCGACGAGCCAGGTGGGCTACCTCGCCGACACCGGTCGGGACGCCGAGGCGGTGACGCTGGCCGAGCCGGTCCTCGCCGGCCGGCTCACCTGCACCGAGCAGCCGCAGGCGATCCTCACCGCGCTGCTCCTGCCGTACCTGCGCACCGGGCGGGGTGCGGCGGCGCGGGACGCGCACCGGGAGGCGTACCGCCGGCTGCGCGGCAACCTCGCCGACCTGTGGGACATCGGCGACCACATCGAGTTCTGCACGCTGACCGGCAACGAGGCGCGGGCGGTGGAGCTGGTCGAACGACACCTGGACTGGCTGGACCGGCCGCCGTCGCCGGCCGCCGCGATGCACTTCGCGGCGACCGCCGCCGCCGCGCTGCGCCAGGCCGGCCGGATCGGCGCGCCGACCGTGTACCGCCGTGCCGCCGAGGGCCGGCCCGCCGCCGAGGTGCCGGCGCTGACGCTCGCCGACGA